>JABCYV010000051.1 GCA_013290025.1 Acidobacteriota bacterium | reverse complement strand
CACCGCCGCGGGCCGGATGAATACCGAGTATCTGGCGCTCCCATTGAGCGCCAACGCCAACGACGCCATCGAGGCCCTGCGCCACTTCGAAGGTGGCATTGAAACGGTAAGTACGGTTTATCTGGTGGACTCGCACGGCACGCTGGTAGGAGCCGTTCCCTTGGCTAAGTTGGTCTTGGCCCCGTCTGGCACACCTTTACTCTCACTGACGCAAGAGCCCCTGATCTCCACGCATGCCGGTGTGGGCGAAAAGGAAGTTGCTGAGCTGTTCGACAAATACAACCTGCTTACCCTGCCTGTGGTCGATGACCAGAAAAGACTAACCGGAGTGGTTACTGCCGACGACGTGATTAGCCTACTCCGAGACAAGCTCTGACCATTTAATTGCTGGTTCATCATTTTCAACTATCCAGATTTATCGGCGGCATTTATTCTGTTCCGTCGTTTTGAGATTATGTCTGCGCATTGTGCCAATGAAATTCCTGAAGCGTTGGAAGACCCGGATCCTGCTGTTCTTCGCTGTAGTCGGGCCGGGCTTTATTACCGCGAACGTCGACAACGATGCCAACGGCATCTTCACCTATTCGCTTGCCGGGGCAAAGTTTGGGCACATGCTGTTGTGGACCATGATCCCCGTCACTCTGGCGCTGATCGTGATCCAGGAGATCGCCGCCCGCATGGGCGCCGTGACCGGCAAGGGGCTAAGCGATCTCATCCGGGAGGAATTCGGGTTTCGCATTACGTTCTTCATGATGATCGGAATCTTGATCATCAACTTCGGCAATGTGGTCGGCGAGTTTGCCGGCATTGCCGGTAGCCTGGAACTTTTCGGCCTCCGCAAATACTATACGGTTCCTATCTGCGCGTTAATTGTCTGGCTGATTGTGGTCAAAGGCCAGTACAAGACCGTGGAGAAGGTTTTTCTGGCAGCGTCGTTTTTCTATATCACTTACATTTTTGCCGGCGTCATCGCTAAGCCCGCCTGGATTGACGCTCTGGTGGCCACCATCAAACCACCGCAAAAAGATATGTTCCTTCACCAGGATTACCTATACATGGTAATTGGTGTGGTCGGTACAACGATTGCGCCCTGGATGCAGTTCTATCTACAGTCCTCGATTGTGGAGAAGGGCGTCACCCGCCGTCAGTACAAGGCTTCGCAGATCGATGTGATCTCAGGTTGTATTTTCACCGACGTGGTGGCTTGGTTCATTATTGTGGCCTGTGCCGCGACGCTTTATGTGCATGGCTATCACAACATTGCCGACGCCAAAGACGCGGCCCAGGCTCTGCGGCCCCTCGCGGGAGATTATGCCTACATCTTGTTTGCGGTGGGCTTGTTCAATGCTTCGCTGTTTGCGGCATCGATTCTCCCGCTTTCGACCGCGTACACGGTGTGCGAGGGCTTGGGATTTGAATCAGGAGTAGGGAAAAGGTTCAGCGAAGCGCCCGTATTCTATTGGCTCTACACCATCCTGATCGTGGCTGGGGCGGGCGTCATCCTGATTCCGAACTTGCCGCTGGTGAAGATTTCTATTTTGTCGCAGGTGGTAAACGGGATCGCAGTGCCGCCGGTTCTAATCTTTATGTTACTGCTGGTCAACAAGAAGGAACTCATGGGCGAGTACGTAAACTCGCGTACCTACAACGTGATTGCCTGGATTACCACCGTGGTAATGACAGTTCTAAGTGTTGCCTGGTTCTGGACCCTGCGGGCGGGATAGCTCGACCGGCGAAATTCTTCCCTGTGCCAGGTCTTGAACCAACTTCCGATCCGCTTCCAGGAAATCGTAGGCAGGCAATTCCGAGCGCTCGACCCAACGAATTTCTCGAAAGATTCGGTTTTCCAGCTGACCCTGGTACTCGCGGACCGCGAAGAAACGCAGTTCGACCGCCGTGCCGTTTGGGTAGTCGTGCCGAATCCGCATCACTTCTTCCTCGATGCGAGCGTCGATGCCCAATTCCTCCTCGAGTTCGCGGCGCAAAGCGTCCCGAGGCTGCTCACCAGCTTCGATCTTGCCGCCCGGAAACTCCCACTTCAGCGGCATGGTCTGGTGACGAGTGCGCTGGCAGATAAGGACCGTCCCGTCCCGAAAAATCAAGGCTGCGACGACGTGTTTCATGACAGGGAGGCATTCCTCGTGCGAGCGCGGCTCACGGTTGGGAGGGACGCAATCGGCACAGGGCCGGAGCGTGGACCTCGCCCTTCTCGGCTCTCAGGTCTCGGATTTTTCCAGTTGCTTGCCGACCAGAGCGGCACAATACTCGACCAGTTCGCGATCTTCGTCGCCAAAGGCCGCATGGAAATGGCTGTCGATGTCCAGTTCGCCCACCACTTTGCCGTGGACAAATACCGGCACCACGATTTCAGACTTGGTTTCAGTGGAACAAGCCAGATAGCGCTGATCCTTGCTGACGTCGTCCACGATGACGGTCTTGCCCGTAGAAGCCGCGGCTCCACAGATCCCTTGGTTGAGCGGAATGCGAGTATGCGGAGTCATCGCTCCCTGGAACGGGCCCAGCGCCAGCATGCGCGTCTGCCCCGGGACTGACTTCTCAATCATGTAAAAGCCCACCCAGTTGTACTTCAGCAGGCGGTCGTGCAAGAGCTTGACGATCTCCCACATCAGATCTTCGACCGATCCCGAGGCGCGGGTCAGCCGATCTAGATCATCCACAATCTCGCCAAGTTTGGAACCCAAAGGCATTAGTCGAACCCTAACCTACCGCGACCGATGCTCACCTGATCGATCTAACCCTTTGATATACATCTTAGACCGGGCGGTTGTGGAAAACACTCGGGATGAATCACAGCCGCCAATGCCCGCAGACCATGGAGCAGGGTTGGGGCCGGAGTATTTAGGAACTCGTCGCGAATGCAGTACACTCGGCCTTCTCGCACGGCCCGTATGTCTTCCCAGCCGCGGTCACGAATGATTTTTTGCAACGGAACCCGGTCGCCCGCGCCGCACCAGGCGGCTACAACCACATCTGGATCTTTGCTTATCATTGCTTCAGCCGACACTTGTATCCCCGGTTCGCCGAGGAACTCACCGCCCGCCGCTTCGACGAGTTCCGCTACCCATTTTTGCGACGCGATCAACGGTTTGCCCCACTCTTCACAGAACACGCGTGGCCGCGGCTTGGCAAAGGTCTGGGCTCGTACCGCGGCAATCTCCCGCTGCATGTCCCCGATCACTTGTTGGCCTTGCTCTGCGGCTTCCACAATCCCAGCGATGGTCGCAATGTCGGTGTAGATGTCAGCCAGTGTTTTGGGCGCAAGTCCGAGAAAGCGCACCCCCGACTTGAGGATCTCCGCCACCGCCTTTTCCTGATAAGGGACCGCTGCAATCACCAGGTCGGGACGGGCTGACATGATTTGTTCGCTGCGGGCAGTCCAGGAATCGGCTACGATCGTTCGCCCGCCGACGGTGACTTCCGGGCAAACGTCTGCGCAGTATTTGGTACAGGCTACTACCCGGTCCAAGCGACCGACAGAGTTGAGAATCACGGTTGCGCTGGGCTGAAGGCAGACGATACGCTGCGGCGTGTGGTCGGAAACCATCTACTGCTGATATTACAGAAACACCACCCAAAGCAGAGCCTTGCCTGGGCGACCGGAGGGATCACCTAGATTACAATTCCTGCGATGTACTCCCCCCTCCTTCTCGATCACTTCCAGAATCCCCGCAATGCCGGCGACGTGGCCGATCCTGACGCCTCGGTGCAGATTGAAAATCCAGCCTGCGGCGACATCCTGAAACTGACCGTGCGAGTGGCCGATAGAAGAATTGCGGAAATTCGCTTTCGCGCCAAAGGATGTGTGCCAGCCATCGCCTGCGCCTCGCTCTTAACCGAACTGGTTCAGGGAATAACCATCGCGCAGGCTGGCAAGTTGCGCCGGGAAGAGCTGGTGCATGCCATCGGTGGCTTACCCGACGCATCCTCACATGCAAGCCATTTGGCCATTGACGCCCTTCAGTCATTGCTGACACAAATCAAAAGCTAGCTATCGAGTTCCGGGATCAACACGGCTAGAATTTAGGCTTTTCCGAGAGAGTCAGGGAGGTATGTCGGCCACTTATTTTGCTCAGCAATCTTCTGCAACTGCGCCGTAGGGTTGAGCGCGAACGGATGGCGAGAGATCCCGAGCATCGCCGCGTCCCAAATTGAGTTGCCGAAGGCAATATCCGGACCCCGTCCGATGACGTCCAGAATCGCTCGCGGCTTGCCTTCGCCGCTGGGAACGCGGATCAGTTCATCGGTGATCTTGCCGTCGACGACCCGCACTGCAGCTGCGAGAATCTTCTGCTCCGGAATTCCAAAATGTTTCATGCTCGCGCGGATGACCCACTCATTAGTGGACGACACTGCCCAGACATCGCATCCCGATTCTTGCAGACGATGCACCAGGGCGCGCATCTCGGGGAAAATCTGGGAAGCTATATGCCCGTCGAAATATTGATGTGCGGCGCGTAGCACTTCAGACTCGCGCAGGCCGCGGTGCATGGTGACCATTTCGCCACACATGTCGTCTTCGCTGACTTTGCCAGCCAGGTAGTCGGCGTATCGGGCCCGCGCCCAGCGCACGATCTCGTCAGAAATCAAGCCTTGTTTCATTTCCCAGGTGAAGAAGCCTTCGCCGGCATCGCCCGCCCACAGTGTGCCGTCACAGTCAAAAACGGCAAGCCGAGGCTGAAGCTGCAGAACCGAATCTATGAACTTTGCTGCTTGAGCAGAAGAGTTGGAGCTTACATTCGTTGCATTCATGCTTTCGATGACCCCTGATGGTCCAACACAGTAGATTGTGAGAGAAGTGCTTGGTAATCCTCCGGCGTGTTCACGTTCACCACGACGAGTGGATCGTTCACTGGCATGTATTCGATATGTTCTCGATTTTCGTGCTCCAAGTCGCGTGCAGTCGCTGTCGCTGGAGCTCTCAAGAATACCTCGATCATCTCGCGACCAATAAGGATCGGGTGTCCGTGTTTGCCGCCGTATTCAGGTATCACCGACCATTTGTCGACGGAAGCGTTCTCAAACGCTCCACGCAGTTTCTCTATGATCCCCGCACTCACCGGCGGACGATCCACAAGGGTGATGATGGCCGCGTCGCGGCCACGATTTAGGACCTCTCGTAAGCCGACCTGCAAAGAGCTGAATTGTCCTCGATCCGGGTCGGGATTTGTCACCAGAACGGCAGCGGTTGCGTAGACGAATGGCGCGAGGGCTGATTCGTTCTTGCCTGCGATTACGATCACCATGTCAGTAAGGGGGCTGAGAGCATGGATCGCGGCGGAGAGGAATGTCTGACCTGTCGAGGGAGACCCTGCTGGTGTCGGGGGCCAAGGCAGGAGTGCCTTATCTCGGCCCATGCGAGTAGACTCACCTGCCGCAAGAATCACTCCGTACCAACTCGGCGACCGGGCCATGTGGCGAAGATAGCAGAAATTCTGTAAGTTGCGATTGAGGATTGCGGCGGAGGCGGTTAAGGCTCTTCGGCGTCCACCGAAGCCTCACCGATAAGTTCTGAGGTTTCGGACTTGGGTTTTCCGCGATGAAACCAGCTCATGTGAGGCATCGCGCGCTCGACCTGACGACGCACGGCAATTAATTCGGCGGTGATGGCCACGGCAATTTCTTCCGGAGTGCCCGCTCCGATGTCCAGGCCAACCGGGGCATGCACGCGTTCGAACAGTTGCGGCGAAAGACCTTCTTCGGTGAGTTGACGGAAAATCTCTATGGTTTTGCGCTTCGACCCGATCATTCCGATGTAACGCGCTTGCGTTTGCACCGCCCAACGCAGCACGCGCATATCGTCACGATGACCCCGAGTGGTGATCACGACGTAGGAAGACTCGCCGGGCGAGAGCTTGGCCATGACCTGCTCAAAGTCTCCAGCGATCACGTCTTTAGCTTCGGGAAAACGTTCGCGGTTGGCATAGCTTTCGCGGTCATCAACCACGGTGACCTCGAAGCCGGCAATCTGGGCAACTCTATAAAGATTGAAGGCGACGTGACCTGCGCCGAAAATGTAAAGAGGCGCCGGCGGGAGAACCGGCTCGACGAAAATTTCCAATGTGCCGCCGCAGACCAAGCCGGTATCGTACTTCGGATCCTGATTGAGATTGAAGGTCAGAGTACGCGGCTTTTCCGACTCCATAACCTCGCGGGCAGCTTGCCAGACCTCGGCTTCGACGCATCCTCCGCCGATGGTGCCGACGATGGAACCGTCGTCGCGGACCAGCATCTTCGCCGTTTTGAACGAGGGAATCGAACCGCGCACGTTGACGATGGTCGCAACCGCACCCCGACGTCCGTCGTGGCGCAGCTTGACGATCTCCTCGTAGATGTCCATCTCGTGTGATTATCAGTCGGTTAACAGGGCAAGTCAACGGACCAAAGCAAAAAGGCCCGGATAATCTGTGAACAACGCCTGGGTGTTCGTGCTGGCGTGTGGTAGTTTTTCCCGTTGGAGGATTCATGAAAGCTGTGCGCATTCACGAATTCGGCGGGCCGGAGGTTCTTCGCTACGAAGATGTCCCCGACCCAAAGCCGCGGAAAGACCAAGTACTGGTCCGCGTCCGAGACTGTGCCATGAACCATCTTGATATCTGGGTGCGCAAAGGATTGCCTGGTGTGAACCTGCCGCACATCCTGGGAAGCGACGTCGCGGGGGAGATCGTTGAGGTTGGCGAATATGTCTCCGGCTTCAAACCGGGGCAGCGCGTGCTGCTGGCGCCCATGCACTTTTGCAATCATTGTTCGAAGTGCGTAGCCGGGCTGCAGAACCAGTGTCCGGAGTTCACCGTACTCGGCAATCGCGTGGACGGCGGGAATTGCGAATTGA
This sequence comes from Acidobacteriota bacterium, assembly GCA_013290025.1. GTDB lineage: Bacteria > Acidobacteriota > Terriglobia > Terriglobales > Acidobacteriaceae > JABCYV01. Next base: position 17,828 of record JABCYV010000051.1, on the reverse strand, counting down.
TGTCTGTGCCCGCGGTCAACATCATCCCGATTCCGGACAATCTGGAATTCAACGACGCTGCTAGCGTGCCGCTTGTCTTCTTGACAGCTTGGCACATGTTGGTTGGGCGCGCCGGAATTCGTCCGGGACAGACGGTGCTGGTGCTGGGTGCCAGCTCCGGAGTTGGGATTGCTGCGATTCAGATTGCCAAACTCTTCCATGCCCGCGTGATTACGACGGCGGGAGATGAGAAGAAGCTGGAGAAGGCTCGCGCGCTGGGCGCGGACTTCGGAATCAATCACTACCAGCAGAAAATCTCTGAGGAAGTGAAGAAGATTACAAACAAAGAAGGCGTGGACATTGTGGTCGAGCACGTGGGCCCAGCTACCTGGGACGAAAGTGTGAAGTCGCTGAAACCGGCGGGTACGCTGGTCACTTGCGGCGCGACCACCGGGCCCCAGGCTGCGCTGGATTTGCGCTTCATCTATTCCCGCCAGCTTTCCATCCTTGGATCGTATATGGGAACCATGGGCGAGTTGTATGAGGTGTTGGGACACGTCTTCGCAGGACGGTTGAAGCCAGTTGTGGATCGCACCGTCCCTTTGAAAGACATCCGGACCGCGCACGAACACATGGAGAAGAGTCAGATGTTCGGCAAGATTCTGCTGAACCTATAGCAATCTTTCATCCTTTGCCACGTGAGTCTAGAGAGGTGTAGAGGTTCCGGCCGAAGTCCGCGCGAGATCCCTCACTCGGCTGAAAAACGCCGAGTCTCGGGATGACGTCTTCCTGATAGAGGAACCCGTACTAACTGTAGTTCCGCGTTCCGCTTCGGCGTCATCCCGACGCGCTGCGCTTTCTGCAGCGGGGGAGCAACGGGCGCGAAGTGCCTATCTGCGTGATCTCCCTCAGAGTAATGCCGTCATCCCGAAGTCCCGGCGTTTTCTCCAGCCGGGCGAGGGATCTGGCGTGGGCTGCCTGGCGGTGCTGTGCATCCGTCACGGACAAGCTCGCCACGCTTCTGGCGTTTTGATGGGGTACAATCAGCCGCCGTGTTCTTGAGGTCATCGGTCGCATCTCGGATGTCAAGACAATTGCTTCGGGCAAAGGTATTCGGGAACGACGGCGATTGCAAAAGGTTTATGGTGGCCGTCGCTGGAAAGAACCTCAAAGGCACGACAATTGTCAAGCTGACGGATGGTACGATATGTAATGGCGAGGTGCACTGGTACGAGGCACACGGGATTGGCGCGAAAGAGTTTAAGATCAAACGGATTCTAGAACTACAATGAGGCGAACTGAGGCGCGATTCGTCGTTTGTGTCAAGAACCAGGAATATGCCGCTTCGCTTGAGCTGCGGAAGCTCTATCAGGTCGTGACTGATGAAGCTGCGGCTAAGCTTCACCAAATTCGCGTGATTGACGAGTCCGGTGAAGACTATCTGTATCCCAAAGAATACTTCGTTCCAGTCCAACTCCCCCAGTCGGCGGAAAAAGCTGTGCGGCGCGCAGCCACCAGCAGAAACTGATACTCTGCAGGTCCTGCGTCCCTCAGCCCCCTCGGGGTTTAGAATAGAAACATCATGCCTCGTGAGCAGAGCTTCGGGACCTACGTCACCACCGAAAATGGCAAGAAAGTAGTCAAGGAACTTACCTTCGGGAATCCAACCCCCGAAGGAGTGGTGCTTACCACGATGGACTCGGCCATCAATTGGATGCGCAAGAACTCGATTTGGCCGATGAGCTTTGGCCTGGCTTGCTGCGCTATTGAGATGATGTCCATGGGCGCCTCCCGCTTCGACATCGCGCGCTTTGGCGCGGAAGTATTCCGCCCGTCGCCCCGGCAATCAGACCTGATCATTATTGCTGGCCGAGTTTCAAACAAGATGGCCCCGGTAATCCGACAGCTTTGGGAGCAAATGCCCGAACCTAAATGGGTGATCTCGATGGGAGCCTGCGCAACTTCCGGCGGAGTTTTCAATAATTACGCCCTGGTGCAGAGCGTGAACCAGGTGATTCCCGTCGACGTGTACGTCCCTGGCTGCCCTCCGCGGCCCGAACAGTTGATCTACGCCATCACCCTGCTGCAGGAAAAAATCCAGAAAGAGCGCGGGACGCTGCGGCGGGCGTTGAATCTTTCCTAAGACGCGAATCAGATCCTACCTATCCCATGACTGTCTGATCCACTATTTCCGCTCAGCGAGGCGCCTTGAAGTCGATCGAAATGTTCACCTGTTGCTGAATCGGCTTGCCGTTCAGTAGAAACGGACGGTAACGCCACTGATTCACGGCTTGCATTGCGGCCCGAGCCAGCATTGGATGCCCGCTCGTCACTTTAAGGTCGCGAACCACTCCGTTCTCTGTAACTGTCGCTTGGAGATGCACAGATCCCTCGAGACGAAGGGTGATCGCCTGACGCGGATAAATCGGTTGCACCTTGTGAGCTAGAGCGCCACCCGAGAATCCCTGCGAAACTGGGGCTGCGAACTGGGGTAGTGTGGCCGGCACCGAGAGCAGGCTTACTAGTTCGGTGGCGTCAGTAGCGGGGCGTGCAACGGGAGGGTAGGAATGCTCGGCCGAATCTGGCGCCGCGTTGTGGGAAGTTGCAACCGGCGCCGCTTCCAATTTGCTGGCTCGCTGGATTGTGTCCAGCGGCCTCGGAGTGCCGCCGTCGGTTCGTGAATGCACCGGGTTGAGCTTCGTGGCGGGCGCCACCATTGACAAAACCTCTGCGGTTTCGGCCTGAGGCATCGCGGGCGCGGGCACTGCGGTCGTAGGTAGCGGTGCGCTGCGGGGGATTCCACCCCCTGAATTACGTCGCATTCTCCACCCAACGACCGAAAACAGCGATAGCATCGCCACAACGACAGCCGCCACCCGATAATACTGCCTGTGCTCACTCTGCAGGCCCCTGTGCGGAGGGATCGGGACCTTGCTGCGGACCTGGCTCAAGGGCGGCGTCGTCTCCAAGTCCGCTCGCCGGTGGGAAGTAGGCTCGGACTGAACTTCCTCCCCTGATTCGAACGCCGCTCCCTCCGCGAGCCTCGCCAGACGCGTCAGGAAATCCATGTGTTCTTCGGCGAATGCGCAGCGCTGGCTGGAGAATGCTTCCAGGATCCCGACGGTTTGGGCTCCTTGACTCATAGGAACGGCGGCGATGGATCGCAGTCCGAGCTTCCGGCAAACCTCCTGATCTGCACGATAGTCTTTGCTGGCGTCGTCGCACCGCAGCGTGTTTCCGGTGCGCAGGCACTCGCCGGAGATACCGGAGTCAACACTGAGTCGGGTACCGAGCGGCGGAGCCATTTCACCGCTTCTGCCCAGGCAGACAACAACCTCGTTGCGTCGCATGGCAATGGCCACCCCGCCCGATTGAGTAAGACGCTGAGCAGCTTCGGCGATCGCACCGAGAATCACGTCAACGTCTTGCGTGCCGGTGATGAAGTCCCCTAAAGCCAAGAAGATCGCGTTGGCGTCGTCGCGTGCTGCGGCGACCTGGGCTGAAGTCGGACTGTCGAGTTGGGGTAGTACGGGTGGTTCGGCCACTGCGTGGAACTCGGGACCTTGAAGTGGAGAATGAGCCATTCTTGGACGACCCCAGTAACTGCAATGTCTTAAGAGTCGCTGCCGCTCGGCTGGAAGCGGCAAAGCCGTGCATGGGGCGAGTGTCCTCCAAAGGGCGTTCATTGTCAACGATTGCTTCTGATAGACGACGGTCCCTCTTGCCTTGAGTGGTTACCGTGTAGAATGGCCGACCATGCGGCAGGCGGCCTACAGCCAGAGCGGACCGGCCATCGTGGCGCAGGCCCCCTGTCGTGCCGACCTGGCTGGCGGAACCGTCGACCTGTGGCCGCTGTATCTGTTCCATCCCGGCGCGCTCACCCTGAATTTTGCGGTCAATATCCTAACCACCTGCCGTATCACACCGCTGAAAGGGAAGCGCCTGCACTTACGATCGCTCGACACCAGACGCGAAGAGGAGTTCCCGAGCTTCGAGAGATTGCGCGCGGCACGCCGGTTTCGCCTGCCGCTGGCCGCGCGGCTGCTGCAATTTTTCGCGCCCAAAGAAGGCCTGCTGATCGAGACCGACTCCGAATCACCTGCCGGAGCCGGCATATCGGGATCATCGGCGCTGATGATTGCTACGACTGCGGCTTTGGCCCGTTTCACCGACCGCAATCTGACGCTCGAGCAGATGCGTGTGATCGCCCAGAACGTTGAATCCCAAATCATTCAGGTCCCCACAGGATGCCAGGATTATTATCCGGCACTTTATGGTGGCGCCAGCTCCATTCATCTCGATGCTGACGGCATCCACCGCGAGGCTATTCCAGTCATGCCGGAAGAGATTGAGTCGCGTTTCGTGCTGGCCTATACGGGGGCTCCGCGCAAGTCCGGCATCAATAACTGGGAGGTCTTCAAGGCTCACATTGACGGAGATAAACGCGTATTTCGTAACTTCGAACGCATTGTGGAAGTGGCCCGGGCAATGCACCAAGCCTTGGTTCATGCCGATTGGGATGAAGTCGGACGGTTGCTGCGCGAAGAATGGAAGCTCCGCCGCACCAATGCGCCGGGCATCACTACTCCGCTGATCGACAAATTGATTGCCGTGGCCGCCAAGCACGGCGGACGCGGCGCAAAGGCCTGCGGAGCTGGTGGTGGTGGCTGTGTGATATTCCTGGTGGAAAAAGGGGCCGCCAGCCGTGTGGCGACCGCAATCGGAGACAACGGCGGACGTGTCCTTCCGCTGCAAGTGGCCCGGGACGGCCTGAGAATTTCATCCGAGTGAGGTTGTCTCTCCGAGCGGAGCAAGGAATCCTAGCCAGGCGGTCGCGGCGCTTTGACCACCGCCACACAGAGCAAATCTACGGCGCGACCGACGGCAAGATGAAATCCGTTAACATTCGATCGGTCTGTTCGTGCATGCCACGGGTGCTGTAGTTGGTGCTGGTAATGACAACTACCATGTCCAAATCCGGAAACACAGCGACCTTGTTCCCGCCATTGCCCAACATGCAATAAGCCGGGAAATTCTTTTCACCCGACTTAAATCGCTTCAGCCACCAGAGATATCCGTATTCCGCGTTTTCGTCGACACGGGCATGCGGCTGCGTGGATGTTTTCACCCATTGTTCGGAGACGATCCGAGTCCGGTTCCAGACGCCTCCGTTCAAATACAACTGACCCAGCTTTAGCAGGTCTCGACTATGAAGACTTAATCCTCCGCCGGTCTGTGCCATGCCCATGGGAGATAGTGTCCAGCCCACTTTTCGGATTCCGAGCGGGGCAAACAAATTCTTCATGGCAAACTCGGGTACTGGCATTTTGGTCGCTCGCTCGAGGACTCCTCCCAAGGTACTGACGCCGGCGGTGCAATAACTGAAGCTGCGGCCGTATGGGGAATCCTGCGGCTTTGTGGCAAACGACGGGAATCCTCGAATCGGAAGGTCGAGGGTAAACTTGATCCAATCTTCGATCAAATACATGCGCTCCTCATTCCCACGCGAAAAATCATTGTTGTCATCACACTCCTGCAAGGAACTCATGGTGAGGAAGTCCTCAACTGTAATTTTCGCCTTGCGCGGGTCGGGATTCTGCAGAGGCTGTTTGTCGGGAAAGAACGGCAAGATCGGAGCGTCGACGCCAGGTAAACTGCCTTTGTCGATCGCAATGCCGACGAGCATACTGGTGATGGTCTTGGTGGCTGAACGAGTGTTTCGCAAACTCTCGGCGTCGCCGTCAAAATATGCCTCGTAAGCCAGCTTGCCGTGCCTCGCAATCAGAACGCTGCCGATTTTCTTGAGTTCACCGGAACGGGCCAAGCCTTCCATTGCCTGCAGACGGTCGCCGGAAATTCCGGCGGAGTTGGCGCTAACGACGGGCCAGTCATCCGGCTTTGTTTCTGAGGTGCCATCTTCCTTCGTATTCTGGGTCGGACGGTTTTGTCCGCGAAGATTCGGGCCAAACGCTACAAAGGCCAAGACTAGAACGATCAACCGCACACTTTTGGCAGCTCTACTCCCTTTAGCTCGATGGGCAGGAAGTGGATGCGCGGGATCAGCGGTCAACGCCATATTCGCACTCTCTACCTCTCAGACGGCGCTATAATGAAAGCGTTATCGGCCCGGGGTGTCCGATGAAGTCACGTTGCCTTCCGCTTCTCGTCTCTTTCCTTCTGGTGTCCCTGGCCGTTTTAACCGCTGACGACCAAAAATCCTCCGCAGCGCCGCGCCTCTCGAAGCAAACCCGGATGGACCTGATTCGGACCTTTAATGCCGAGTTGGTGTACGTGCGCTCACCGTTCCCCATGGGCAAAACCGGTCTCACCTTGAAGGATGGGAAGATTTTGCCCGATGGACCCGAACTAGAGCGATTAATGGCCATGTGGGGACCGTCCGCTAAGCCAGGAGACCAGGCACGCATCACCTCGATTCTGATCAAAGACGATCGGATCCACTTTGAGATCAACGGTGGCCCCATCAAGAAACAGAAGTGGTATCAGCACATTGAAGTGGGAGGGATGGGGGGTACGAGACCGATCGCGCCCAGCGACCCCAACGCCAATCCGCGCGGGTCTTTCGTGGACCTGGTGTTCGACCGCTATGTTCCAGACTTAAACCCACAGCAGCTCAAGGACCTGCTGCGGCCCGTGTTCGACTTCAATGCCAAATCGGCGGCGGAGGCTTATCTAGAGACAGTCCCGCCCAATGTGAAGGAAGCGATCAAGAACCATAACGTCCTGGTAGGCATGAATCGGGAGATGGTGATTTACGCCAAGGGGCGGCCGGCGAAAAAGATTCGCGAGAAAGATGGCGAAACTGAATACGAAGATTGGATTTATGGCGAACCGCCGCAAGACGTGCACTTCGTGCGCCTGGTGGGTGACGAGGTGATTCGGGTTGAGACCATAAAAGTAAATGGCGAAAAGCTTGTCCGCACCGATAAAGAAGTAATTCTGGCGCCGCAGCCCACGGTTGCTAAAGGACCTGATCAACCCGAAGCTCGTCCCGCGAACGCTCCCACCCTACGCCGTCCCGGTGAGGAACCGACGGACACCTCGTCTACGACCACTGTCAGTAAGAGGCCGACACCGGCGCCTCCTCCGCCTCCGCTCGACCCAGGTGGACCACCGAACTAGCTTGTTCTGCAAAGCTGTTCTGATATGTACTCTGCGCTCGACTTGGCTCCCACGCACCGCCGCTTTACACTGAACAGGTGAAGATCGCACTCGGTCAGATCAATCCCACGGTGGGGGATTTCAGCGGTAACGCCGCTAAGATCGTTGATTTTGCTCACCGGGCGCAGAGTGGGGGTGCCGGTCTCGTGCTATTCCCTGAACTCTCCGTCTGCGGTTACCCGCCCCGTGATCTGGTGGAACGGGCTTCCTTTGTCGCTCACAATTGGGAGACAGTCGAGCGAATCGCTGTGGAAACTCGAGGCATCGGCGTCATCTGCGGACTCGTAACTCCCGCAGAGGCCAAGACCGGCAAGTCGGCGATGAACTCCGCCGCTCTGCTTCAGGACGGCAAAGTGGCGTTTCTGCAGTCCAAAATGCTGTTGCCTACCTACGACGTCTTCGACGAAATGCGCAATTTCGCGCCGGCAAAAAGTCAGAAACTGTTCCCCTTTTTCGGCAAGCAGATGGCGCTCACAATCTGCGAGGACGCCTGGAACGACAAACACTTCTGGAACAGACGGCTTTACACCTTCGATCCGGTCGAAGCGCTGATTCAGGCCGGCGGCAATTTCATGCTGAACATTTCAGCGTCGCCATTTTGGCTGGGAAAACGTGAGCTCCGCCTTGAGATGCTCGCCGCTATCGCACGCAATTACAACGTGCCGGTAGTTATGGTCAATCAGGTCGGGGGCAATGACAGTCTGGTGTTTGACGGGTCCAGCCTGGTTCTGGATCCCAAGGGCAAGGTGATCGCGCAGGGTAAGTCCTTCGAAGAGGACTTGATTTATTTTGATTCCGACCAACTCACGGGAGAAGTCCACGAGCAGATCGCAGGTGAGGAAGCCAGCGCTTACGCCGCGCTGGTCTTGGGAACACGGGATTACGTCCGCAAGTGCGGCTTTAAACAAGTGATTGTAGGGTTGAGTGGAGGCATCGACTCCGCTTTGACGGCCACGATTGCGGTTGACGCGGTCGGGTCTGAAAATGTGATCGGCGTGGGGATGCCCGGTCCTTATTCGTCGCCGGGATCGATTGATGACGCAAAAGCTCTCGCCAAGAATCTGAGGATTCGCTTCGAACTGCTATGCATCACTGAAATTTTCGAGAGCTACCGCAAGACTCTGGAGAAAGTCTTTGCTGGCCGTCAGGAGGACGTCACTGAGGAAAATATTCAGTCCCGCGCCCGCGGTACGTTGCTGATGGCGCTCTCCAACAAATTTGGCGCAATCGTGCTGAGCACCGGAAATAAGAGCGAGTTGGGAGTGGGCTACTGCACGCTGTACGGCGACATGGCGGGAGGTTTGGCGGTGATCTCCGACGTGCCCAAAACCCTGGTCTATCGTCTCAGCCACTATGTCAACTCTAGGCGAGCTGTAATCCCGCCAGCCAGCCTGGAAAAACCGCCCTCCGCCGAACTGCGCCCCGACCAGAAGGATAGTGACTTTCTCCCCCCGTACGAGGTTCTGGACGCAATCCTGGAAGATTACGTAGAAGAATCACGCACCGCCGAGCAGATTGCCGCCGATCGAGGGTTTGACCTTGGGGTGGTGCGGCGGGTAATTCGCATGGTGAATGGCGCTGAGTACAAGCGCCAGCAAGCTGCTCCTGGAATCAAGATTTCCGCAAAGGCTTTTGGTTACGGGCGCCGTTTCCCCATTGCCGCGAAGCTAGACATGTAGACTCATGCGTCACAAGAAAGGAACTCATGCATCGTTTTCGGATACGTTTGCTTGCCATTCTTCTGCTCGCTTGCATCGCTTCCGCGCAACAGAAGTCTGCGCCGCCGCCCACAGCTAAGACCGCCGGGGCCAAGCTCCCTTCGGAAGAGACCGTCAATGCATTCATGCAGCAGATGTTCGGTTACGATTCCTCGGTGACCTGGAGTGTGGTTGACATCAAACCAGCTTCGGCAGAGGGACTGGCCGAGGTGCTGGTGGCAATCACCAGCCCGCAAGGCAAGCAGACCAATAAGCTCTACGTCACCGCCGACGGAAAACACGCGGTGATCGGAGACATCATCCCTTTCGGCGCCCATCCTTTCGTGGCTACGAACGAAGAGCTGAAAAAAGGGGTGACCGGACCCAGTTTGGGCCCGGCGGACGCGCCAGTACTGTTGGTGGAGTTCAGTGATTTGCAGTGTCCGTTCTGCAAACAGGGGCAGCCGACTATCGACAAGTTGATATCTGAAGAGAAGAACGCTCGCTTGGTCTTTCAGAATTTTCCGCTCCCGGTCCATGATTGGGCGACTAAGGCCGCTTACTATGCTGATTGCGTCGCGCGCAGCTCGAATGAGGCCTTTTGGAAATTCGAGACAGCGACGTTCGACGCTCAAAAAGAGATTACCGCGGCCAATGCGGATGAGAAGTTGACCGCCATCGCCGACGCGGCCGGAGTGAAGGGGGCGGACGTCGCTGGCTGCGCGGCAAAGCCGGAAACTGCTGGCCGGATCCAGCGCTCGGTGGCTCTAGGGACTTCGGTAGAAGTCAACAGCACACCCACGTTGTTCATCAATGGACGGAAAATGGCAAACGTCACTAGCATTCCCTACGATGTTTTGAAGAATCTGGTGGACTTCGCCGCCAAGGAAGGGAAGTAGCTCTCGCTACTTGGCCAGCCAAACTTCCGTAGTCTGACCTGTAGGCTGGCTGGTTATGTGGGGTGTGATCACGATCAGCAATTCGTCGTCGTTCACTCCCTTGGTGTTACTCGTCATAACGTGATTCAGTCCAGGAACATAGCCGAAGCCTGGGATTCCGGTCATGCTGAGTTGCTCGGTGCGTGATAGCGCCCCGGCTATCACTGCCGGTTCTTCATCCTTTAACGTAATGTTGCCCTTGTATTCGCGGTTGGAGATGACCGGGACGCCATTGAAGGATTGGGCGCCCAGCGCGCGAAACTGGATTTCCAATTGCATACTCACGTCGGAGTCACCGGTCACCACCGGTTTCGCCTTGATGCTTAGTCCGATGTCCTCGTAGTTGAAGGACGGCACCGGGGCCCGGAAGCTGTTGTTCCCGATCACTTGCGAAATAGCCGCGCTATTGAAGATGGGCGCGAAACTAGCATTCAAGATGGGATAGCGCGCGCCAATGTGGAGGGTGGCGTCGTTGCCCTGCGCCGCTCTCAGCGTGGCGTGTTGCAGGGTCTTGGCGGTGCTCTCGTTCAAGGACAATTGTGCCCCTAGAGTCCCCAAGCTTAATCCCATGAAAGTCAAGCCGCCGCCAAAGGTGGCGAGGGGTTGGCTGAAGATCGAATTCTGCTGGCCTTGCAACTGTGCCAGAAGAGCGGAGAGAGACTGGGAATTGGCCTGATTGATGCCGCCGCTGGAGATGAGCTGGTTGATCAGTTGTTGAATATTCTGTCCGCCCAGCGCTCCCAGGGCCGCAGCGGGAATATTGAATAGCTTGAATTGTGTTGGAATCTGAAGTCCCATGTTGCGGGTCAGGGTATGACTGATCTCGTAAACATGCACATCCAACATCACTTGGGGACGCGAGGCTCCCAGCGCTTCCATAAACTGCGTGGCGGCGTCCAAGGTACGCTCAGGCGCGCGTACGGCTATGGATTGACGAGCTGGTTGCGGGGTGATGAACCGGATTTCGAACACTGTACGCAGTAAGTTGACTATGTCGTTCAATTCCTGCGGTGTGCTTGCGCCGGGCACACGAAAAGTGCGCATTGCCATGCGGTCGAATTGACGGTGATTCTCAGCGGATTCGGAAGCCACCAGGATTTGCTTCTCGGCCATCGACGTCCAAAATGTGTGCGTCACCTCACAAGCGGCGCGCATGGCGCTGTAAAAGTCTACATCGCCGACGTCGAAGCGTATTGTTCGGGAAGCCACGGAATCGTCAAGGACTACCGCCACTCCGAACGCCGCTGCCACCTGCGTCAGCAGTCCACGGCTGTCGCCACGGTAGTGAAAATCGGCGCGGACCGGATTCGGGCTGACTCGGATTTCGCCTACCTCGGCCAAGACTCGGGGAGTGTCCGATGCTTTGGGTGCCCACTCGCTGAGCGCGTCGCGCAAGCGTTGCTGTGCGAACTCGTTCTGCGGATCCAGGTGCAAGGCGTTGCGGAATTCGGCCAGGGCTTCCACTTGCTGGCCTTTCAGCAATGCCGCGTTTCCACGCTGCAAATGGTCGAACACTATTTGCTGGCGAGTCATTTCTCGCGCCGTCAGATAAACCACGTCTTGCGGAGCAAGCCGAGCGGCGTCCTCGAATTGGTCCAAAGCCTCATCTGTGCGCTTTTCGCGCTGTAACTTCATTCCCTTGGCAAAGGCAGACTTGGCCTCATTCAGTTCTTTCTTGGAAGGAGTACAGGCGGGGGTCCCTGGAGAGCCCTCGGGGCAGGGTAGCAGGGGCATGCCCTTTGGCTGGTCAGCGCAGAGGCCAACCACGGTCAAGGCGAACAACGCCAAAACGGAACTCACCCAACGCACGCTCGGATTGTAACCCGGGATTGATGCCGAACAGGAGTGGTTTCGTGAAGGATATGTACCTTCGTCCACACCAGACGCCGGATAAAGGGCGATAATTGCGACTGTTCGGAGTGGGCTGTTTTACCTTTCAAAACCGCCCGCCACAAACTGTTTGAGGCGGTTGGAAAGTTAGCGCGGTTTGGCGTATAAAAGCTAGTTGCGCAGGCATGCGTTCCTGGTTCCCTCCGTGCCTTCACAACCGTCAATTATTTAGGAGCTCGAGGTACCCATGTCTAGCCTGACCACCATGAACACCCCAAAAGGCTTGGAAGGAGTGGTTGCCACCACTTCCAGCATCTGCTACATCGACGGGGACCAAGGCGTTCTGGCATACCGTGGCATTGATATTCACGAACTGGCCGACAATTCCACCTTCGAGGAGACATGCTACCTGCTTTGGTTCGGCAAGCTGCCGACACGGGAAGAGCTTAAACAGTTGCGCGACCGAATGGCGGCTGAGCGGAAGTTGGATCCGGCGGTTGTAAGTCTCTTGCATACCGCGCCGAAGGGCATTCAGCCCATGGACGTGCTGCGCACCGCGGTGTCGGCGCTGTCTTTCTACGATCCCGATGAGAAGAGCAATGACCACGACGCGAACATCCGCAAATCGGTCCGCCTCACATCGCAGATCCCCATGATTGTTGCGGCTTATGATCGCATCCGAAAGGGGAAAAAAGTTGTTGAGCCGGATCGGTCGCTTTCCCACGCGGCCAATTTTCTTCTGCAGTTGAATGGGACGCCTCCATCGGTCACGGCCGAGCGCGCCCTCGATATTGCGTTGATCCTTCACGCCGACCACGAGCTCAACGCTTCCACGTTCGCGGCGCGGGTTACAGCGGCAACCCTTTCCGATATGCATTCCGCGATCACCTCCGCCATCGGCGCTCTCAAAGGGCCATTGCATGGTGGCGCCAATGAGGCCGTATTTCAAATTCTCCAAGCTATCGATAAAGCTGGCGCCGATCCCGTGGAATATGTGAAGGGGATGCTGGCACAGAAGAAGAAAATTCCCGGCTTCGGTCACCGCGTCTATCACACGGAAGATCCGCGCGCTACCCATTTGCGCAAGATGTCGCGAGACCTGGGGCACTCCAGTGGGCAGGACAAGTGGTACGACATGTCGGCGCGGATCGAACAGTTTGTGAAGGCAGACAAGAATCTGAACGCCAACGTCGACTTCTACTCAGCTTCGACCTATCACACGATGGGTATCGACGTGGATTTGTTCACGCCGGTGTTTGCAATATCGCGAGTGAGTGGCTGGACGGCGCACGTCATCGAGCAACTGGATGACAACCGGCTGATCCGACCGCGCGCGGACTACATCGGGCCGCCGTACCCCGAGCGCTATGTTCCGATGGAACAGCGCTAAGAGGCACGGCGGGCGATCAACTTCTACCCTTTAAGAGGAACCACGGGCTTAAGTCCGAGCTTCTTGCCGCAGATAATTCCCGCCAGACCGAAAACCAGGGTGGTAAAGATCAAACTGAATTCGCCGGGCTCTGGCGCTGGTACGAATCCAATGTATTCCTGGGGTGTTCCTCCCCAGCTCTGGGTACCGCTGACTGGCGTGTAAAGCACGAGTCCATCGACGGTGCTGTTGGACGTAAAAGCAGCGGTGAGCAAGTACTGAGCGTCAAGAAGTGCCGCCCCGCTGCCGAAAAAATAAGGGTTGCTCGCGGCGTTGGAAGAGAACAATCCCCAGATCGCCCAATTGCCAACCGTGGGATTTACTATATTTGCCAGGATGCCCTCGAAAATAAGCCCCGCGGCTTTGTACGCGAGAGGATCATTCCCGAACAGTCCGTTGCCGCTGAGCAGGCCGTTGACGTTCGCGGTCCAAGATTCGCCGGAGATGACCTCATTGTCGAAGGTATCGCAGATGAGGGGGGTCGATGGCCCACCGTTGATCGAGAAGTTGTAGGGGTAGGTATAGACTCCGCCGCCATTGTTGCCACCCGGCCCGATCAGTGTCAAATTGACGGAATCGGCCAGTGCCGCGCTGCTTAACAGCAGACTTGCCAGGAAAACGAGAAGTACGGTGAAAAGACGAGAGAGACGCATGTGCTCGGGACCCCTTACAGAATTTAGTTACCAGCCTTCTGGTTGCAATTCCCTCGCCAATGCCAACAGCTTGTAAATGCGACGGTTAGCCTATATGGGTTAGCCGAAGAGGAAATGATTTTCACTTGAAAGCCGACAATTCCGGCCTCCCCCGGACTAAACGCCTCGCCAGATGGCCTGTCCAGCAAGGCTTTTGAAGGGTATCCGCCGCTTGCGTCTTACCGCCGATCCGCTCTTGGGCGAGCCATTTCCCGAAAGCGTAAAATGACTCTGAGGCCCAATGCCCCGCGTATATCTCGACAATAACGCCAGTACGCCCCTGCTTCCTGAGGTCTTTGCCGCTATGCGGCCATACTTCGGGGAGCAGTTTGGCAACGCGTCTTCTATCCACCATCACGGGCAGGAAACGCGGGCCGCGGTCGAGCGGGCGCGCGAATTGGTGGCGAGCCTGCTCGGATGCCGTCCTTCGGAAATGGTCTTTACTAGCGGCGGCACAGAAGGGGATAACCTGGCCATCTTCGGAGTCGTTCGGGATGGGGACCATGTCATCACTTCAACGATCGAGCATCATGCCGTCCTGAACGCCTGCAAGCATCTGGAAATCCTGGGATGCGAAGTCACCCACGTTCCAGTGGATGGGCGCGGGTTGATCGATCCAGACGATGTGCGCCGGGCGTTGCGTCCGAGTACAAGCCTGATCACCATCATGATGGCGAACAACGAGACCGGAGTGCTACAGCCGATTGAGGAATTTGGCAAAATCGCCGCTGAAGCCGATGTGCACTTTCATACCGACGCGGTTCAGGCTGCCGGCAAGGTCGCAATCGATGTAAGCCGCATCGCCTGCGACCTGCTTTCGATTTCTGGCCACAAGATGCACGCGCCGCAAGGGGTGGGAGCGCTCTACGTGCGCAAGGGGACAAACCTGCGACCGATGCTTTATGGCGGAAGTCATGAGCGCTCGCGACGGGCGGGAACGGAAAATGTTCCCGGCATTGTTGCCCTGGGCAGAGCGGCAGAGATCGCCCGGAAGGGTCTCCAACAGGGTGATCCGGCGGCGATGTCCGCTTTGCGCGATCGACTCGAGCAGACGATTCTCAGCCAAGTGGAAGCTACATCGGTGAATGGTCAAGGCGTGCCGCGCGTCCCTAATACTACGAATATTCATTTTGACTACATTGATGGTGAAGCGCTCGTGATCGCACTTGATCTCAAGGGTCTGGCAGTCTCGACCGGAGCGGCGTGTTCTTCCGGCGCGGTTGAGCCTTCACACGTGTTGACGGCGATGGGATTGCCGCCGGAACGGGCTCGGGCCAGCCTCCGCTTCAGCCTGGGAAAGCAGAACACGGCCGAGGACGTGAGCTTTGCACTCGATCTGTTGCCGCAAACGGTGGCCCGCCTCAGGGAACTGAGCCCTGTCTATAATCACGCCACGTTAAAGTAGGACGTTGCGAGTTGAGCAACAGAGATCAGAACCGCGAGTTTCCAGCGGCGGTACGCGAAATTGAGCGCCTTCTATCTCGGCAACTTACGGATCACGAGCGCGATCGGTTGCATCGAGAAATCACGGGAATGGGATTCAGCTTCGGTACAATAGTTCAAGTGGGCTTGGCCATGTTTGGCTGAACAACAATGAAGGCTGCATTAAACGATATTCGTCAGTATTTTGGACCCTTGCTCCATACTCGGCCGTGGAAGGCGAGGCTAGGAGTCGGTAGCTTCGTGACGTTCGAATTCGGCCGTCGGATTAGAGATCACGGGCATGTGCATGGAGAATGGCATCTCTGGCTCTATCAGTCCAATTGGGTGCTGTTTCATGGGGATCGTCGATTGGCAGATTCAGATTCGGATCGTCATGTGATTTCGGTTTCGATTCGACGTCTTGAGGAAGTTACGCTGAGTGACGTGCTCTTTCAACCGCAAGACTTGAAGACGACGTTTGTCTTCGACGATTTCCGGCTCGTGGTTTCGCCTGCCGATTATCTGGAGGATGCGGACAAGCGAGACCACTATTGGTTGCTCTTCATGCCTAACAATGAGGTGCTGACAGTCGGCCCTGGTGGAATCCAGGTGGAACGCTCCGAAACTGCTCGTGTGCCAGAACCTGCGCCTGTGGTTGCGACCGGGCGAAAGTTTCGAGACTAGACTCTCACTAGTGCTTAACTCTAGAACCATCGCCGTTGCTATGTCGGGGGGAGTTGATTCCTCCACCGTTGCGGCCATGCTGCGCGCACAGGGACACCAAGTTGTGGGCTTGACCATGCAGCTCTGGAATCAGCGGCGTTTGGCCGACCGCGAGGGCATGCCTGAGGCAGTACAGGGGCGCTGTTGCTCTCTGGACGACGTTTACGACGCGCGCCGCGTCGCCGAAACCATCGGCATTCCCTACTACGTGGTAAACCACGAGGAGCGCTTCGAGCGCGATGTTATTCGTCCTTTTGTCGAGGACTATCTGTCGGGGCGAACCCCGATCCCTTGCAGTTTGTGCAACAATCACTTGAAGTTTGATCAGTTGCTGGTTGTCGCCCAACAGATTGGCGCGGACGCCCTGGCTACTGGGCACTATGCGCGTGTGGAGTTCGATGAGGCTGCTCGCCGTTGGCTGCTGAAGCGGCCCGTTGATCGCTCAAAGGACCAGACCTACTTCCTGTTTGGCCTGACTCAAGAGCAGCTCAGCCGAACACTTTTTCCACTTGGCGAAATGCTGAAGCCGGAGGTTCGCGAACTAGCTAAGCACTATGGGCTAGCTCTTGCAGAGAAGCCGGATTCTCAGGAGATCTGCTTTGTGCCCGGTGGCGATTACAAGCGTTTTCTAGATGCCTACCTGGCTGAACAGGGCGATGCTTTACCCGACACAGCGGGAGAACTGGTCACCAGCGACGGACAGGTGGTCGGCGAGCACCGCGGCATTCACAACTTCACCGTCGGACAGCGCAAGGGCTTGGGCGTGGCTACAGGCGCGCCGCTTTACGTGATCCAGATCAACGGAGACACTCGACAGGTGGTAGTGGGTAACCAAGCGGATCTCTACTCGCGTTCACTGCGCGCTCATCGCATCAACTTTGTTGCAATTCCCGACCTGCCTGAGCCGATGCGAGTCACGGTAAAGATCCGGCATCGACACGAGCCGGCGGAGGCGTGGATCGAACAGTCCCGGAAAGATGAAGTGCTGGTGACCTTTGATGAGGCGCAGCGCGCCATCACGCCGGGTCAGGCTGCGGTCTTCTACTACGGCGACGTGGTTGTGGGTGGCGGTTGGATCGCGTAAGAATCGCTGATTCTTGGTACCCAGATTAAATCTAGATAAACATCTCATCCTGAGGCACGGTCACGCCTTCGCGACGACGACGTTTTCCCGCGAAGAGGAAGTCCAGTCCGACGGTTAATCCCTGCATCAAGCCGGAAAGTCTGCGAACTGGAGAGACCACGGTCTTGTGGACGATCTCGGTAGTCTCCTCTACCCGATCCATGGTGCGGCTGACCAGTTCGTCCGCGCGGATTATCTGCAGTCGGGTACGATCGAGGACGTCGTTGACCGTAGCATCGAGCCGGCCGATCTGGCCGCGAACCTGGGCGGTTGATTCGGAGACGTTAGCGATGATGGTTTCAATCTTCGGCTGCAGCTGGACGAGCATGGAGTGAGCGGTTTCAGCCGTCGGAAGTACTTTGGTTTTGACTTCGGCAGCCAGCGCTTCCATCTGTGCGGCGCTCTTTCGCACGGCCAAGTACAGAGCCACCAGGATTCCCGCCTGGATCACCACAGCGGCAGTGATGGCGATAAAAGTTGCGCTCAAGACAGTTTGATTGTCCATATGTGTTACTCCGCGTCACGGACCTGGCGCTACGGTGCGGCGGAGACTGCGTGTATTACAAGTTCTGAGCGGCGCCGCTATCCTTGGCGGTGACTTCCTCACGATACGCCTGCCGGCCCGCTTCGTAAGCCGCCCGGAACTGGTCCTTCTGCTGGTTCATCACATCGCGGCCGCGATCGACCAAATCCGCCGCGCGCTCGCGGGCCTGACGGGCACGATTGCGCATGAACTCGCGGCCCTCGTCGGCCTTGGAACGCAAAACTTCCCGAGTTTCACTGCCTGAATTCGGCGCGTATAGAACGCCTACCAGA
>JABCYV010000050.1 GCA_013290025.1 Acidobacteriota bacterium | reverse complement strand
AGCCAGCTTCAACAGTCCCACTTTGTGCTTGATGATTTTCTGATCGGTGCTCATTCTGACATCTCCTCTCTGCGCCAGCCGGCGCATTCTATCGGAAATGTCAGATCAAGTCGTGGCTAGGACAACTTAAATCCGAGCGTAGCTACCACTTTTGGATTTACCAGCTCTATTTGCGGACGGAGAAATACTCTTGAACAGTTTTTGAACCATCCCTCTTTAGTTCGACCAGTCAGACCCTCAGCGCGCAAGCACAATATGGAGTTAGTGAAGAAAAGTGAACCTCCATGTGCTCGTTGAGGTAGCTCAATAGGAACTCCGATAAACGTTAGTAGTTCGCGAATCGTTTTGTTCGTAGCATTCTCATCATCGCCAATTCCTCGATATGTAACGTAAAAATCTTCCCCGCCCCAATCTTGACCAATGACCATCAACTCCGCGTCTAGATTGCCTTGCCATCGTGTCCACGGGCCAATATGTTCCTCCTTATCAAAAGCACCATTTTCATAGACACTTGGGTTCGTAAGTTCGCTACACAAGCGGCAGGCTTTTCGTTTCTGTATTAGTTGGGAATATTGAGCTTGTTTATCCATCTTTAGTGCGAGTTTCTTATTCTTCCTCTTCCTTTACTTCTCCGCGTTCCGCCTTCGCCTTGTCAATGATCTTCTCCTGCAATTGCCCCGGCACCACATCGTAGTGATGCATTTCCATGTTGAAGCTCCCTCGCCCCTGGGTCATCGACGTCAAATCGGCGCCGTATGTCAGCATCTCAGCCATCGGCACTTCCGCCTTCACCACGGTATTACCGCCCTTGTTGTCCATCCCCTGGATGCGTCCGCGCCGGCTGTTGAGATCGCCCATGATCGTGCCCGCGAACTCATCTGGCACCGTAATCTCCACCGCCATTATCGGTTCCAGTAGGGTCGGCTTCGCAACTTCCATAGCTTTCTTGAACGCAATCCGGCCCGCCATCTGGAAGGACAAATCGTTCGAATCCACGTCGTGATACGACCCGTCGTACAGAGTCACTCTGAAATCAACCATTGGATAGCCCGCGAGATAGCCGCGCGCCGCGGCATCTTTGATCCCCTTTTCCACCGGCGGAATGAAATTCTTCGGGATCGCGCCGCCAAAGATATCGTTTACAAATTCAAAATTTCCTCCCCGAGGCAGCGGCTCCACCTTGATCTTGCAGTCACCATACTGCCCGTGACCACCGGTTTGCTTCTTATGCCGCCCTTGCACGTCAGCCTTGCCACGAATGGTCTCGCGGTAGGGCACCTTCGGCGCTTTCAGATTTACTTCCGTGTGGTAGCGCTTCTTCATCTTCGAGACCACAACTTCAATGTGCTGCTGTCCCGTTCCCGCGATCAGGAATTCTTTGGTCTGTGGATCGCGGAAGAAGCGCAGCATGGCATCTTCTTCCATCAATTTATGGATACCTGGCCCCAGCTTGTCCTCGTCGGCGCGGCTCTTGGGTTCGATGGCAAATGTGATTGCTGGCTCCGGCAGCTTGACCTTGGGATACTGAATCGGCGCACTCTTGTCTCCCAAGGTATCGCCGGTGAGCGTGTCTTTCAGTTTCGCCACCGCTCCAATATCGCCAGCGTGCAGCTCAGTCACTGGTACGGCGGTCTTCCCCTGCATGATCGAAATGTGTGCCAGCTTTTCCGACGAGCCTCGGCCGAAGTTCTGGAACGTGACGTCGTTCTTCAGCACGCCCGAGAAAACTTTAAAGTAGGAGATTCGCCCCGCAAAAGCGTCGGAAACCGTCTTGAAGACGTACACCGAAACCGGCTCCGTGTCCGCCTCTTTGCGCCGCGGCGGTTCGCCATTGCCCGAAGCCGCAACTTCGCCCTGCACCCATTCATGCTCCGCCGGGGCCGGTGTGTAATCCACAATGAAGTCCATCACCCGGTCCGCTCCGACGTTGCCCAGCCCTGAACCAAAAATCACAGGGAAGAGTTTGTCTTCGCGAATGGCGTTATGCAGCGCCGGAATCAGGTCCTCTTCTGGTATCGTCCCCTTGTCGAAGAACTCCTCCAGCAGCGCATCGTTTCCCTCTGCCACCAGTTCCACCAGCTTCTCGTGCGCCGCCTGTACTGCATCTTTCATGTCAGCTGGGATCTCAGTTTCTTTCCCTTTGCCATTGCCACCCAGTTCGTAGGTGTATGCCTTCATGGTGACCAGATCGACGACGCCCCGAAAGTTCTTCTCCTTCCCAATTGGGAGCTCGAGTGGAATCACCGAACGCCCGAAAGCGTTAGTCAGCGACTCCAGCACCCGCTCCGCATCCGCGCGCTCTCGATCCATACGGCTCGCCACGATGAGCCGGGGTGTCTTGAATTCCTCGCAGTAATTCCACACTCGTTGGGTGACCACTTCGACTCCGGCCACGCCATCCACCACTACAATGGCGGCGTCGACCACCGGCAGCGCGAGCTTGGCTTCGTGGACAAACATGCTGAATCCTGGGGTATCCACGATGTTAATCTTAGTTTTGCCCCACTCCACGTACGCCAGACTTGCCGCGATCGACATCTTGCGCGCGATCTCTTCGTCATCGTAATCAGTGGTCGCCGAGCCGTCGTCCACCCGCCCCATGCGCTGCGTTGCGCCGCTGGTGTAGAGCATGGCCGAGACCAGCGAGGTCTTTCCCGCATGCCCATGCCCCACCACCGCCACATTACGGATATTCGCGCCCTCATAAACTTTCACTGGTTCACTCCTTTAATCGCCACGACGGACCATCACTTGCCCGGCCGAGCGAAGGCTCGGCAGTCCCAGCCGATTCTTGAGTATGGGTGAGATCATAAATAGGACTTCAAGAAGAGCACGGCTTACAAGCCAATACCAATCGCCCTATCAAAACTTACGATGCTACCACAGCGGAATTTAGCCGCTCAACTGGCGCCAGTGTCGGCTGAGGCCAGCCTTTCACCCATTCGAACCCGCCCAATTCACTAACCACAAAGAGGTCATCCCGACGCCCCGCGCTCTCACCAGCGGGGCGAGGGAACTGGCGTGCACTGCCTCGCTTTACTAGGTTTCCCGCGTGAAGTGAGGCGCCAGCCGCGCTCCTGCCCGCTCTAGCCGTACAAGCTTTGACAATTTTGTGACGCTGCACCCTAAGCGACCCTTGTACACTGTTTCTGCGATGGACAAGCAAAGGGAACCATCCCTCGCTCGGTAAACCGATTTCTAGCGACGACGTCTAAGAAGGACGTGAACCCGGTGCATCGTTTGACCGCCAGATTATTACTGATCCTGCTGCTGGTGAGCGCGTTCGCTCCACTGGCCCTGGCGATCTCCACCCCGGAACCCCACGCCTGCTGCCTGCGCAAGCCTATGCGCGAGGGCCAGCGTGACCCTGAGATTCAATCTCGCCCCGACTGCTGCCGCCACGATTGTTGCCGTCCCTTGACGGTTTCGCTGTGGGCGCATTTCGCGCCCCTGGCGAATGCCCGTGTTACTCCCGCCTCAGTTCCATTGCCATCCGAACTCCGCTCGATTCACCGGACGACCGGCGGCAATCGCTCGGATTCCGTCCGCGCCCCGCCGCAGTTCTCCATCACCTGATCGCTTTGCAGAAACCTGATTCCACCGCCCGAATGTGTGGAGCAGCCGCCCGCACCTGGACGGCAGCGTAGCTCAGCAAGCTTTTGGGTGGCGCAGCGCTTCAGCACTGAGGTGAACAGCCAGCTACACGAGGGCTTTAGCCCTTGAGGTACTTGGCCTACCAACCTATTGGAGAACTTATGCGCTTCGGTCGCGTTCCACTTCTTGGCGGGGTGCTCCTACTGGCCGCTACCGTCTCCGCCTCTATCTTCGGCTCGGTCCGTGGAATCGTTCATGATCCCCAGCATCGCCCTGTTCAAGGTGCGATGGTGATGCTACGGGCGAAATCGTCTGCTTGGTCTGCCACCAGCACCACCAACGCGGACGGCGCGTTTCAATTCAATGCAATTCCCATCGGCGAGTATTCCGTCACCGTCGCTGACCCTGGTTTTACTCAAGTTGCGCAAAACGTAGTCGTCAATTCTGGTACGGAGCCGGTAATGCATTTTCAACTCCGCCTTGCGGGGGCGAAGGAAACCGTAAATGTATCGGCGGCGCCGGTGCTTGCCCCGACCGATTCAGCCACCCCCACCACGCTCGTGAGCCGCACCGACATCGAGCGCACTCCCGGAGCGGCGCGCACTAATAGTCTTGCCATGATTACCAATTACGTTCCCGGAGCCTATGTCACGCACGATCAGCTCCACATTCGCGGCGGGCATCAGACCAGTTGGCTGATCGATGGCGTTCCTGTGCCCAACACCAATATCGCCTCGAACCTTGGGCCGCAATTCGATCCCAAAGATATTGACTACATGGAAGCGAACCGTGGAAGTTATAGCGCAGATTTCGGTGACCGGACTTACGGAGTCTTTAACGTCGTCCCTCGTACCGGTTTTGAACGCAACAATCAAGGAGAACTGGTTCTTAGCGCAGGCAATTTCTACCAGACGAACGATCAGGTCAACTTCGGCAGCCATACTGAGCGCTTTGCTTATTATGCCAGTGTGAATGGGAACCGCAGCAATCTCGGCATCCAGACACCGGTTCCCGAGATTGTTCACGACGCCGCCAATGGCTACGGAGGCTTCGGCTCTATCATCTTCAACGTCGATCCCTCCAACCAATTGCGGCTGATAACCTCCCTGCGCAAGGACTACTATCAAATCCCTTACGATCCCAACCCGCACGACGCTGAAAACCAGCAATTCAATAGCTCTGGCCTTCGCGACGGGGACCATGAGTCCGATGCCATCCTGAACTTCTCCTGGGTCCACACTTTCAATTCGCGCCTGCTGCTGACCATTTCGCCTTTCTATCACTACAACCGCGCCAACTACGACAGCTCGTCCAATGACACTCCCACCGTCACTACCCAACATCGCGGATCAACCTATGGCGGCGGGCAAGCAAGTTTCAGCGCGAATGTGGCGAAGAATAACTTCCAGGTTGGTTTGTACAGTTTTTATCAACGGGACAATGAGTTTTTTGGCGTGACCTTCAGCGACGGCAGCAGCTCACCCGTCGCGGACACCGAACATCCTTCCGGCAACTTGCTAGCTTTCTTCCTCAACGACAAATTCCAGGTGACGCCCTGGTTGACGTTAATGGCCGGCATGCGGCCTACGCGTTTCTCCGGTGGCGTTACAGAAACCGCCATCAGCCCACGCTTCGGGGCGGCCCTCACTGTGCCCCATCTGAACTGGACTTTCCGCGCCTTCTACGGCCATTACTATCAGGCCCCGCCGCTCATTACCGTTTCTGGTCCGCTGCTTCAGTTGTGCAACGCCAATAATTGTGGATTCATCCGGCTCAACGGCGAACGGGACGAGGAACGTCAATTCGGCGTGACCATCCCCTTTCACGGATGGACGCTCGACGCCGACAACTTCAAGACCAACGCCACAAATTTCTTCGACCACAACAACATCGGTGAATCCAATCTCTTCTTCCCCATCACCATCGCCCGCGTTGCTATTCGCGGATGGGAACTCACGCTGCGCTCGCCTCGCATCGCCCACCGCGGTCAAATTCACCTCGCCTATTCCAACCAGATCGCGGAAGGCGCTCTGCCCATTACCGGAGGCCTCACCAATTTCGCTCCGCCCACCCCGCTCTTCCTGCTTGACCACGACCAGCGCAACACTCTAAACGTAGGTGGAGACGTCAGCCTTCCTTGGCGCAGCTTCGCCTCTACGAATGTCTACTACGGCAGCGGCTTTACCGATAGCGGTGGCCCAGCCCATCTGCCCCAACACACGACCTTCGATCTGACACTCGGCAAAGACTTCGGCGAGCGCATCTCTGCCTCGGTGAATGCCCTAAACGTGGCCAACCGTCATCTGTTGCTCGACAACAGCCTGACCTTCGGCGGATTTCACTGGAACAATCCACGGGAGATCTACGTTGAACTTCGCTACCGCTTTCACTACTAGCTGCCGTGGCGGAGAGTACCGCTGGGAATGCTCGGCTACAAGATAACGATTAAGGAGGAAATAACTATGAAAGTCGTATTCCAAAATATGACATCGGTTACGCTGGCATTGACAGTAGCCCTCGTCCTGTCTGCTTGCGGCCCATCCAAAAAAGCCAGCGATAGCAGCTCCAAGCGCTACTCGGTAAAGGGCAAGGTCGTCTCCGTGGACAAGCAATCTCACATGGTCAATGTTGACGCCGAGGCAATTCCCGGATTCATGGAAGCAATGACCATGCCCTATAAAGTGGAGCCCGAAAGCGTGCTGGAACAGCTATCGCCAGGCGACTCGATCAGCGCCGACCTCATTGTCCATCCGGATGAGTATTGGCTGGAGAACGTGAAAGTCACTCCGCATTCGAACCCGCCTCCCCGTTGAAGTTACCAAGGTTACGTTTTCACCCAGCCCACCGCAGACACTGCCGCAACTGTGCGACAAAATAGTCGATATGAAAACTGAGGTGCTCTCGCTCGTGTTGCGACTCGACTATTTATCCTGCATGCTTACGATTTTCTCAACTCTTCTAGTAGGAAGAAGATGCTGGCAAGGCTGGGCTCTGGCGGCAGTGAACAGCGCAATCATTTGCATCATCGGCGTAAAGACTGCGCAATTGGGCTTCGTTCCCGCGAATCTTTTCTGTATCGTGCTTTACGGCGTCAACCTCCGTACCTGGCGCAAGACCGAGGCTTCGTGACCGTACTGTCGGTCGCACCTGAACGCAGCAGAAGGCCTAAAGGTCAAAAATGCCGTCGATTTCTCAATTCCCGAGCACATTTCACTAACCACTAGTCAACAACCACTGATCCCTAAGCACTGATCTTCCCCAACGCCTCCAGCAACTCCCGGTTATTCGGCGTCTGGTCTAGCGGATACACTTTGGCGAACCTAATCGTTCCGCCTCTGTCGACAATGAACACCGCCCGCTCGCAGATGCCCGGAACCGGAGGTCCTTCGCGTAAGACGCCGAAAGCCCGGGTCACTTCTCCGTGAGGATAGAAATCCGAGCACATCGGCAAGTGCATCGTCCCGATTTCCTTTTTCTGCCACGCGATATGGCTGAGGATCGAATCAGTGCTTATGTCCAAGACCTGGGCATCGAGCGCGGCGAACTTCTCGCGGTCCGAGTCGAACGCCGGCAACTGCGCCGCTCAAGTTGGAGTCCAGTCCAGAGGATGGAAAGTTACCACCACAAGCTTCTTCCCCCGGAAATCGCTCAGCCTGACTTTGAACTGCCGCTCACCCTCTACTGCCAGCAGATCGAAATCCGGCGCCGTATCGCCCGCTTTCAATGCCATGGTTCGCTCCCGCGTCGTACCCCTTTGATTGCTACAATCCGATTTATAGATTTTGCCCACGTTGGCCGCGGATTCGGTTAGACGTCACAAAATTAACACGGCGTTAACAATTGCCGGGTGCCTCGAGTCTTAATATCACGCCATGCTACAACAGTCCCTGGTCATCGAAGACGTCGCCGGTTCTCAGGATGGACAGCGCATCCTGTCTCTCAACGGTCCTCTCGTTCTCGCCACGCTGTTCGAATTTCAGTCCAAGGTCAGGGCCGACACTTCGAAGACACTCATTGTTGATTTCTCGAAAGTGCCCTTCGTGGACTCGGCTGGGATCGGTGCCTTGGTCGGTGCCTATGTTACTCATACGAAGAACGGCCGCAACCTTTTCCTGGTCGGAGTCAGTGAGCGGATTCATCAAGCGCTCGCCGTTACCCGCGTCGAGCAATTCTTTCGCTTCTTTGACTCTCTAACCGCTGCGCAGCAGGCGGCCGCAGCGTAGGTATCGAAGCTAGCGCTACGCTCTTCTGCAAGTGCTGCAGGAAAGCTTGCTGCGCGCGGCCACAGAAGTGCTGTTTCAGTTGCACTACACCCACTCGCCGGTATGCTCCCTCGTCGGCGATTGGAATAAAACGACATCCCTCCCGTTTTTCGAGTGCCATCTGCGGCACCACCGAGACGCCGGTATTGGCGGCCACCATTGCCAATATCGTGGCAAACTGCCCGCTTTCAAAGACTACGTTCGGCTCCAGTCGCGCCCGACCGCACGCCGCCAGCGTGTTCTCGCGAAAGCAATGTCCCTCCTTGAGTAACAAGAAGGCATCGCCTTCGATCTCCTTGAGATGAACCGCTGACTTCGACGCCAGCCGGTGGTGCCGCGGCACTACAAGATAAAGCGGCTCCCGCGACAGTTCCTCACACAAAAACTGCTCTCCCGCCACCGGCAGAACAAGCACCGCCATGTCGATGGCAGCTTCCTGCAGGCGCTCGAGTAGCACTGGAGTGATCTCTTCCACCACGCTGACTCGAACTTCAGGAAACTTCAAAGCGAAACTAGCCAGCCGCTCCGGCAGGAAATAAGGCGCAACGGTAGGGATTGCACCGACCGCGATCCTGCCCCGATCGTTGCCGGCCATTTCTTCCATCTCGCGCTTGGCATCGCTCACCTCTCGCAGAATGGCCTCCGCGCGCTGCATGAAGATCTGGCCAAACGAGGTCAGCCGCACGGTTCGCCCCAGCCGATCAAATAGACGCGCCCCCAATTCGTCTTCCAGCTTACGCACCTGCTGCGAAAGGGACGGTTGCGCCACGTGCTCGTGCTCCGCCGCCCGAGTAAAGCTACCCTCCCTCGCCACTGCGCAAAAATATCGAAGTTGATGAATCTGCATATTAGTTTCGCGCCCGTTTCCTAGAGGCAGAGCCTATGAGAATGATAGAGACTATATCTTAGACTTATAGATGATCCCCGCGCTACACTCCGTGAGAAAAGGAGGACGTATGCCCGGAAAAGACAAAGACGTGGTCAAACACGGAGACGTTAGCCAGCGCGTCGGCGTGGAAGTCATTCGCGCGCGCGGCGTCGACGTGGAAAAGTTGATCAAGATGCTCATCGCCAACGCGGCGGCTGAGTTCGCCAGCACCTACTACTACTACACGATTCTTCGCATGCATCTGGCGGGATATGAAGATTACAAAGAGATTTGCGAAGACGCCCGGCTGGAAGATCGCGCTCATTGGGAACTAATCGTCCCGCGAATTTACGAACTGGGAGGCGAGTTGCCCAACGATCTCCCCGCCTTCCACGATCAGGCCGGTTGCACTGCGGCCAAACTGCCGAACCCTCCGACTGTGGTCAACATTCTTACTCTGTTAATGGAATCCGAACGCTGTGCCATTCGAAGCTGGAGCGCGGTTTGCGACATGACTTTCGGCAAAGACCCGCGCACCTACGACATGGCCGCCCGAATTCTTAACGAAGAAATCGAGCACGAAGCCTGGTTCATCGAGCTGCTGGCGAGAGAACGCGATGGCAAGGTGATCCCATCCGGACACTTCCGCCGCGGCGAGCCTGGCCACGCGCCCTACAGCAAGAACGCCGCGTTCTACAACCCGTAAGTAACTGTCATCCCGAGCGAAGCAGGATGATTCCCGTTGCGAATCATCCTGCGAAGTCGAGGGAACTGCTGTTTTGTCTGCAAGCGGAGGAACATCGGATTCCAGAAGAGATCACTTTTGAGGTGTCGCTTTTATTGCCAGACGGGGAACGAACCATCTCCGTGCGCTCCGACCAGCATATCTGGGACGCCGCACTCGCCGCAGGCATCAACTTGCCCGCTCTCTGTCATCAGGGACGATGCCTTACCTGCGCTGGACGCCTGCTCGACGATGGTGACGTCGATCAGTCCGATTCAGCCACCTACTATCCTCAGGATCGAGATGCCGGGTTCGTACTCCTCTGTACCGGCAGACCGCGTTCGAATCTCCGCATTTTGACCCACCAGCAAGAGCAAATGCGGCAGCACCGACGCCAGCTAGGCCTGCCTGCGCCCTACTCTTGATCGCAAAATTAAGGGGCGACCTCTCGGCCGCCCCTCTTCGAACCACGATCCCTCAGTGGTCTACACCGACTTCACATTCTCGGCCTGCCACCCCTTGGGGCCTTTGACCACGTCAAACTGCACTTGCTGACCTTCCTGCAGGCTGCGGAATCCACCCGCTTGGATGGCCGAGAAGTGCACGAATACGTCCTCGCCGTTCTGACGGCTAATAAAACCATAACCCTTGGCGTCGTTAAACCACTTTACTGTTCCGGTTTCCATGGTGTTGCTTTGTTCCTTTTTTCTGTGATGTAGCGCTGAATTCCTCGCAGGACTTTCGCAGGCAGGTCACGCTGTTGAGCGGGAGTTTCTGGAAACTGCAAAAAAACCGCAAGATCAAACGCATGGCGATTTTATCTTATCGCCTGTTGAAATCGCCACAGAATTCCTCCCATCAGACACTAACCCTTTTGTCTACCGCCACTTACATCAGGCTATACCGGGGACCGAGAACCGGGGACTGAGAACTGGAAACGGAGAACCGAGAACTGGGTTCTAGCCCTGATTTTTCTAAGACTCGCCGCCTCCCTCTGCCCCGATTATCCCCTCCTCTGGAACTTTTCGTCGTTCCCGGTCATCATGGATGACATGCCCCAACGCCTCCTCATACTTCTGCTCCTCCTGCCCTCTTCCTCCTTCGCCGACATCATTCAGGACATTCGCGGCTCGCTTGCCCACAACAACTCCACCGCCGCAGAGGCCGAACTTCAAGCCTATCGCGCACAGCACGGCGTCACCCCGGAATATCTGGAAGCGCTTTCATGGATGGCGCGAGGCTCACTCGAGGCAAACCAGCTTGATCACGCCGAATCTTACGCCAAGCAGACCGAAACTCTGGTCCGGCAGCAACTTCTGAAACATCCCCTTGACTCCGACCCTCATCTGCCCATTGCTCTCGGCGCCGCCATCGAAGTTCGAGCGCAAGCTTTGGCCGCCGAGGGTCAGCAGGAGCAAGCTGCAGCTCTACTCAAGCGCAGCCTCGCCACCTACGGGACCACCTCGATTCGCGCCCGTTTACAGAAAAACCTCAACCTGCTCAGCCTCGCCGGACAGTCTGCGCCGCCGCTCAACATCGCGCAATACCTCGGCACACGACCCGTTCCTCTCAGCCAACTTAAGGGTTCGCCTGTGCTTTTATTTTTCTGGGCCCACTGGTGCGTTGACTGCAAGAGCGAAGGTCCAATCATCGCCCGCCTGAGTTCCGAGTTTGGCGCTAAGGGACTGACCGTGGTTGCGCCCACTCAACTCTACGGCTACGCGGCGCAAGGCCAGGACGCCAAACCGGAGGATGAACTCGCCTACAGCGGACGCGTCTGGCAGCATTTCTATCCCGGACTCCAATCCGTCCCCGTCCCGGTCAGCAAACAGAACTTCGACCGCTACGGCGCCAGTACCACGCCCACGCTCGTCCTGCTCGATCGCAGCGGCCACGTCTCCCTTTACCATCCGGGCGTGATGCCATATGACGCGCTCCGTTCCGCCATCGAAAGGGTTCTGGCTAACTGAATTGAACTTTTTGTCATTCTGAGCGCAGCAGAACCGCTCGCTTGCGAGGGGTTTCTGCGAAGTCGAAGAATCTCTACCCGATCAACTGCTTCTTCCAATAGGGATGCTTCGACTATGCAGGAGCTTCGCCCCGCGAAGCTCCCCTCCGCTCAGCATGACAACTACTGCAGCTTCGCATATTCCGCCTTGGCTTCTTGCAGAACAGGAATATCCGCATCCGCATTCTTCCAAATCCCAAAGAAATCCTGATAGGCAGTTTTCGCTCCCGCCTTATCGCCACTCATGGCCCGCGCTCGCGCCAGTCCAAGATGTGCCAGCGCTACCAGTGGAAAGTTCCATGCGATCTGTCGGTGGTCGAGCATCTTTTGAAATTCCGCAGTCGCGGCAGCTCCGTTCTTTGCCAGCAGGTACGCCTGGCCTCGCACATAAACGGGATACATCGTTGCTGGTTGCAGAGGTGCTGGATTACCGAGTTCGTAGATGGCAGCCGGCTGCAATAACTCCACCGCCCGGCCACCATTTCCTCGGTCTAGTTCCAACATGGCTCGGATCGTCGGCAACCAATAATCTTGCAGGATCGTGCTGAGTGGGAAGGCGGAGTTCAGCTTGTCGACCTGCGCTTGCGCTCGGCTTACATCGCCGGCGCGCGCGAAAGCCAATGCGGATATAATCTGCGTGTCGCGGCCCGGCTCTGCCGAAATGGCCGAACTCGCCAACTGGCGCGCCTGACCCGTATTTCCTAATTCTGCTTCGCGAACTCCCTGACACGCCTCCCAAAGCGCGGCCGTCTCCCTGGCATCATTGTGGCGAGCGGACTCCGCTGCTTGCCGCGCCAGATCCCGAGCCTTCCCTAGCCGTCCAAAGTAAACTTCGGTGTCGGCCTGAGTCGACAAGAAAACATCCTCCACACCTGGCTTTCCCGCAGCCCACGCAAGTTGCTGCTGCATTCCCGGGACGTCGTTTTGCAAGAAGGCCAGAACATAAATTCCTTGACGCAGGTTTGGATCGTCGAGCCCGCGAGCGTGGGCCTGGTCAAAAGTAGCCTTAGCCTCGTCTAGGAGATTTAGGCCCATGTAGAATTCTCCCAGATTGCCGTAAGCGAGAACCTCGTCCGGCTCCAAGCGGATCGCTTCCTTGGTGGGCTCGACGGCTTTGTCGTATTGTCCGAGATAGCTGTAGTTGACGCCCAGGTTCGTGTGCGGCGTAAAGTCTCGGGGATAGGCCTCGATCCACATCTGGTACTGCTGGTTTCCCTTTTCCAACTCGCCCGTAACCTCGCTGTAATACTGGGACGCGATATAGAACTTCTCCCGGTCGCTGGTCCGGTCGCGCAACTCGTATGCTTTCTTAAAATTCTCCAGCGCCAGTTTGGATTGCCCCAAATTGGCGTAGATCCTTCCCAGGGAAGCATACGCACGCGCGAAATTGGGATCTAGCTCGATCGCTTTTTTGAAAAATGGAATGGCGGCAGGTTGGTTGTTGCTGTATGTCCGTCGCCCTTGGCTAAAGGCCTGCAACGCTTCCAGCGACGGGGTGGTGACTTGCTCCAGCGGTTTGTCAAACTTTTGCACCGAGCTCAGCGATTCACCGAGCTTCTCCCGCATGCTCGCCGTCGCCTCACTCACAGCTTTCAGCACGTGCTCGCGGCTGTCCGCTTCCGCTTGGACCACGCCCAGGGAGTCTCCACTCTGGCAGTTTGTCGCTTTCAGCCCGATAGCGTAATGGGCGCCCAGATTCGCAATCGATCCCGCCAGCACCGCCTTGCTTCCGGTGCGCAGACAGATTACCTTGGCCACATCTTGCGTGATCTTGTCACTCGGCCGACGCCCCATGAGCTTCAATGTTTCGCTCACCTTGTTGTCCGCCAGCACATTCAAGAATGGCGATTGCTCTAAATCCACCGCCAGCGCCTGCTTGAGGGTCTCGTCGTAAACTGCATCGCCGGTGGTATTGGCAAAGTCGGCGAGAACAATGATGTCTTTCTCCGTCAGCTTGCCCGCTTGCCTGGATCGCCAATAGAACCCTCCCGCCAGCAACGCCGCCACAACCAGCGCCGCCGGCACTGCGATCTTCCACGGAGGAATCCCTGATCGCGTCGAAGCTTGCGGGAAGCTTTTTGTGCCGGCAGAAGTCCGTGGCTCAGCGGAGATTTCTTGGTCAACTGAAGTTCCTTGGTCAGCTGATGCCCCTCTGGCATCCAACGTTCTTGGGTGGCGCAGTGCTTCAGCGCTGCGATCTCCAGTCTCTGAGACTCCAGCTTTAGCCGCTGAGGTGCCACTCTGGGGAACTGCCCCACTCCTGGGAACAGCCGCGCCCGGCTGTCCGCCCGAGCCCAGCTCGGCTACGGCTTCAGCCGGTTCGGGTTCCTCCTCTATCACCCTCCGTCCCGACTCCGTATCCCGCTTCAGCCGCTGCAAGTCCGCCCGCATCTCGGCGGCCACCTGATAACGCAAATTCCTGTCCTTCTCCAGCGCCTTATTAATGATGCGCTCCAGCTCCACCGGCAAATCCGGATTCAGCCGCACCGGCGCCGTCGGCGCCCTGTGCAGAATAGAGTCGAACAGCGCCGCCGACGTCTCCCCGCGGAACGGCAATGCTCCTGTCGCCATCTCATACAGGACCGCGCCAAAGGAAAACAGATCCGTCCTCGCATCCAAATCCTTCCCCAACGCCTGTTCCGGAGACATGTATGCCACCGTTCCCAGCGCCGTCCCCGGACTAGTCAGGTGCTCCACGCTTACGCCTGCCGTCGCCTCTGATGGAGCGGCCGCCGACGCAGCTCTGCCGCCCGCCTGCGTAACCTTGGCTAATCCGAAGTCGAGGATCTTGGCGTGTCCGCGCTTGGTAACAAAAATATTCGGCGCCTTGATGTCGCGATGCACAATGCCTTGTGCATGCGCCGCGTCGAGCGCGTCCGCTACCTCGATGCCCAACTCGAACAGCGTCTCCATCTCCAGCGGCCGGCCCGCAATCCGGTGCTTCAGCGTCATACCATCCAGAAACTCCATCACCAGGAAGGGATGCCCGTTGTGCTGACCAATCTCGTGGATGGTGCAAATATTAGGATGGTTCAGCGCCGACGCCGCCTGCGCCTCGCGCTGGAATCGCTCGAGCGCCCGGGGATCGTGCGCGACATCATCGGGAAGGAACTTCAGCGCGACGAAGCGGCGCAGATTGACGTCTTCGGCCTTGTACACGACTCCCATCCCGCCACCACCCAACTTTTCGACAATTCGGTAGTGCGAGATGGTTTGATCAATCATGAAGTGAGCGCTGCACGCAGGCCGCAATCTTAGGTTGACTCTGCAGCCAAGTCAACGCGCTGTTGAGAAAGTGCTCAACCCCGGGCGGGTGGCCCGGCTCTCCCACGGTTGTTCGACTTGACGATAGTAGTGACGACGATGGTAGTGACGTGGAAGAGCGGCGCTTCAGCGCCGCGCGTCATTTGCGATCAGATCTCCCGCGCTTTAGCGCCTGTGGCATTCAACGCCAACATCTCCGGTGCATTCGGGCGGATGGCCTGGCTTTCCCACCCTACAGGGGAGCAGGCTTTGGGAACCCTTGGGGTGCCCCATCCTTGACGTTCTTGGTCAAGGGTGGGACCGAAACCCGCGCCTCCACCTGCCGGGTGCCCCAGGTTCGCGTCCGTTCTTTGGACGCTAACCTGGGAGGAGAAATATCCTCGTCGCGCCGGTTCCGCTGGCCTGCTGTTCCCGATCCCTGGCCGTCCATTCCGACTCGATCCTTACCGCGCCGGCCTCGCGCATAGTGCCGGTAGCTGCCCCATTTCCAGTCTTCGGGATTCACCACCAAGCCGCGCTTCACCGGATTTCGATGCAGGTAGCGCAGCTTGATCGTGAACTCGCGGGAGTCTCTTACATTTCGATCGTAGTAGCGCTTCTGCCAAAACCTTCCCGGCTGACACGGAGTTCGCAGACTTCGCATCCGTTTGGCAAAAGATAATTTCAGGTAATGAATGGCCTCAGCCAATGGCGTTGCTGGCGGCGGCTCGCTGATCAGCAAACGAACGTGCTCCGGCATCACGACGTACCCGTAAACACGCATCTGGAAGCGGCGTCGCATCGCCTCCAAGACATGAACAAACAAGTCAAAGGCCTCGACTCTTGCAAAATAGGGCTGACGTCGATAGCAACTGAACGTGACAAAATGCGATTGGCGGGATTCTTGAAAGCGGCGAAGACCGCGAGGCATGAACCGAACTTACACCTGGCAAGCACCAAGGTAAAGGGAAGCCCAGGTTAGCGCCCAAAACCGGGGCGCGAACCTGGGGCACCGGGCGCAAGCTAGACCGTAAGTGTTGATTGGGCGCTCTCGCATCCCGCACGCGGCGGGATGTTCGCATAGCAGAATCATGGCCGAGTGTTAGGTCGAATCGATGGTTGGTGGAACGACGTTCCGCCGCAAAGTGATTCACGATGAGATTTCCAGGGTCTTGGTCCTCCACCTTCTCTGGCAAAGACACGGTGCTCGCGTACCGCTCAGGACATCTTTGCCCTTGACAACACCTTCGCTCTTATCGATGGGCCACCCGCCTAGTCGTCATAATAGATACCGGCAAAGACGATCTGTAGTTTGTACAGATCTAAGAGGAGCCGGCATTTGTTTTCAAAGTTTGCCTCTTGAGTGAATTGGTTATACATCGAAGCAAAATTAGCTTTGAACGACTCCCTGGAGGAGATCATGTCCCACTCGATCTTGCTGCTCCTCGCACCGTCCAGTTTGCTGTAGGCCGAGTTCAGGCTACAGAAAAAGTCAACTCCCGGAAGGATTGATTGACACGCGTACTCCAGATCGTACTTATTAGAAGGGTCCGTATTGGCACTCTGCAAGTCCTTTTGAAACTCCTCCGGGGTAAGCCCCACGTAAGGCATCTGTCCTATGCCCCGCGCCATCTCGACGCTACCATGCTCCAAGTAGTCGTGGAATTCCACAGTAAGCCCGATCACCGCGCGCAAGTGGCCCAGTTCCGACTCGTCGAAGCATGATTTCGCGGATTCCACCATTGAGGCCTGAATCTCCTTCGCGCGTTTAAAGACGTCAGACGCCTGAATCTCTTCCACTCGTCTTTTCACCTTGTCGTTCATTTTTGTTCATTTTCCTTATGGTACGAAACAGGGTTCCTGTGAACAAAATTGGCGTATCGTGTCGGCTATTTCTTGGTACAGGGCCACGGCGACGGCTAGGGCAGCGGCCGCTTCCGCCTTGAGAAGATCACAGTTACAGTATTTCTTTACAGCGTCTATTGCGTCATTCAGTCTCTTAAGCGCGATGGCCAACTGCTTTGCGTGCTGCGGCTCCTTGTCTCCGTATGCGACAAACGCCGCCCACCGCTCGCTGGCTTTGACCTGCGCCTTCGCTAGATCCGCCAAAGCCTTAGCGCAGCTCTTAGGCGCGTCTCCCATTCCGTCGGGATCAGTCCGATTCGTCGGATTGTTTCCGACATACGCATAGAAGTCGATTCCGCCACGAAACAGGGTCGGGTCTTCGCTGACGAATCGTCCAACACTCTGGTCGTAGTAACGCGCCCGGTTGTAGTAGAGGCCTGTTTCTGAATCAAGCTCTCTACCGGCGTATTGAAACGGGTTGGTGAGGGTTCCTGTCGAGGCGGTCAGTTTGCCGTAGGAATCGTAGGTGTAGGTATTGGCGAGTGCCCCAGCTGAGTTGCTGAGTGAAGAGACCGAACCGAGACCGTCCTGCTGGTAGTAGCTCGTCGTGCCCGAGGCGATCTCTTCTAACGGCTCGTCGATGCCCATGTTCTGTACGTAACGGGCCAGCAGATTGCCGTTGGTGTCCACATCTTCTATGCGATTCGCGCCATCATAGAGATAGTCCGTGGTCGTGGTGGTGCCACTCTGTGTGAACGACTTCTGAATCCGGCGCCCGAACGGGTCATACTTGAAGTTGACCGTCCCGCTGGTGCCGGGCAGCGCGACCTGCGTCAGCTCGTTCTCATAGTCCCAGGTGTATTGCGTCCCGTCCGACTTGGTCAGCACGCTACCGTTGTTGTCGTAGGTGTAACTCGTGCTCGGGGTCGACATCAACTCGTTCGACGAGTTGTACTGGTAGGGCGTCACGCCAAGTGAACTCAGCCTATTCCCTACGATGTCGTAGGTATAGCTCTCTTTGGTCGTAGAGCCCTGCTTGGCCGTTTGGAGCTGGTAGATGTTGTCGTAGCCGTAGGTCAGCGTGGTATTTAGGCGCTTGTCGGTGCGGGTCTTTCGATTCTCCGCGTTGTCGTAGGTGTAGCTGGCCCCGTCGATCGTGGTCGTGCCCAGCTTGTGCAGCACTGACAGCAAACTCGAAGCCGGATCGTAGGTGTACGTGGTGTTCACGCCGTTGGGCCGGGTGAGCGAATTACGCCGGCTGAGGGCATCATAGCCGAACACGAAGGTGGGATTCTGTCCGTTGAAGGCCAGAGTGTGCAGGCGGTTCAACACGTCATAGGTGTAAGCCGTCGACAGATTCTGCGGATCGGTCACCGAAGTGCGGTTGGATACCAATTCGCAAATCAGCAATCTGAAATCTACAATCTGAAATCGCATGGAACCTGCCCGCATTGCCGAGCTGCTGCAGCCGTTTCTTTCTCCGCTAATCGACGATTGTCATTCCGAGCGTAGCGAGGAATCTGCAGTTCTGTCCTCTACCCAGTTGATATATATATCGACATATATCGATATACTGCTCCGCTGGAATGCCCGCATGAATCTCACGAGCGTACGCCAGCCGGAAGAAATCGTAAGCCGCCACTTCGGAGAATCTCTGTTCGCCGCCCGCCACCTCTTCCCAAATGTCCGCGAGACGGAGGCCCGCGCAGACGACCCTGCCCAAGCCGAGCCCGAGTCAGCCGTCCACGTCGTTGACCTCGGTTCCGGTGCCGGCTTCCCCGGTCTGCCTATAAAGATCCGGGCTCCTAGTGTCCGACTGACGCTGATCGAATCGAACCAAAGAAAAGCTGTCTTTCTCCGCGAAGTCTCCCGCGCGCTTACATTGACGCACGTCAATATATTCGCCGGCCGCGCTGAGGACTTTCCGGCCACCCAAGCAGATGTCGTTACCCTCCGGGCCGTTGAACGCTTCGACGCTGTGCTACCTCTGGCGGTTCGCCTCGCCAAGAACCAAGGCCGTCTCGCTCTGCTCATCGGCCAAGCCCAGCTCGCCCTCGTCTGCAAGCTCACTCCCAAAGTGCAATGGTCTCCGCCCGTCGAAGTGCCACTCTCTGTCAACCGGATACTGCTGCTTGGGACCTCTCGGATCTGAGGAATCAAGGTTGCTATTATCAGACCACGAAGTGGGAGATGCGGCCATCAGAACCAGAGATGTTGGTCATTTCCCAGCCGGGAATGGCTTACAAGTGGGATGGTTTACAGAGTCTAAGCCCCTTTTACCGACGGCCCGGTTTCCTCTTTTATGTTTTTTGTAGAAACGTGTCTTCTTCTGCTTCTCCGGGATCCGATTTTCTCTTTCTGCTTGCGAGCGAAATCAAGGAGTGTTCCACGTGGAACGTTTCCGCGAAACTGAAACCGTTCACATTCTCGGCCTCGGTTTGGTAGGACATTCGACAGGCCAACGGCACTAGACGACAGAACAATGTTCCACGTGGAACACTCTGTGGAAATGCAAGCCGGAATCGGTCAGAAAACAACAATCGGCTCAACGAAATCGCTGATTCTTAGGTTGCATCAAAATCCGTCATTGCAAATGACAATCAATTCGCACTATGCTGCAAGAACTCTAGATTCTCCGAAAATCTGAATGGGACGCGTCATCGCGGTAGCCAACCAGAAGGGCGGCGTGGGCAAAACCACGACTGCCATTAATCTGGCCTCATCCCTTGCTGCGGCGGAAGTAGATACCCTGCTTGTCGATTGCGATCCGCAGTCGAATGCCACCAGCGGCCTCGGCTTGGTCAAAGATCCGGAGAGAATCAGCACTTACCACTTACTGATGGGAGCCGCTGGAGCGGACACTGCGCTCCAGGCCACCGGGCTTGAACAACTCTGGATCATTCCTGCACACAAGAATCTGATCGGCGCAAACCTAGAACTCGTGGAAGGCGAGCGCCGGGAGTTTCGGTTGCGCGATGCGCTTGCGCCTTTGCGCGAACGCTTCCAGTTCATTGTCCTTGACTGTCCACCGGCTCTCGATCTGCTCACTTTGAATGCGCTGGTGGCTGCGGATGCGGTGCTCATTCCGATGCAAGCAGAATACTTTGCTCTGGAGGGCGTGTCCGAGCTGCTGGATACGGTCGAGCGCATTCGGGGTAGCTTCAATCCGGAACTGGTGATCGAAGGCGTGGTCTTGACCATGTTCGACGAACGCACGAACTTGGCGCAGCAAGTGACGGCGGAGCTGAAGCGATTCTTTGGAGAGAAGCTGTGCCAGACCACGATCCCGCGCAACATCCGGCTGGCCGAGGCTCCAAGCCATGGCAAGCCGGCGCTGCTCTATGATGTGCGATCGCGCGGAGCCGAGAGTTACATTCGGTTGGCGAAGGAGATTATTTCGCATCATCTGCCGACGCAGGAAGTGGCTGCGCCGGAAACGGCCGAGGGCCAGGAGAAGACTGGGGAGGAGATGGACAAGACGGCTTAGTATATCGACATGTATCGATATATAGATCGATGGATGTCGATATGAAAAGTAAGACGGCTGATTCCAAACTCCAATTTAAGTTCGAGGCAACTAGCGGGGAGCACGAGATCCTTCGACTCACTCTCTGCTCCGCGGTGCGGAGCAGTTCACTCGCTCAGGATGACAGGGTTGGGCTGATTGGCGTGACAGTGCTCGCGCAGGATGACAATCTATGAGGGAAAAATGACGACAACTGCGGAGAATGTAGTGGCGACCGACAAGACGACAGCGCCGGAGAAGAGGAAAGCATTAGGGCGAGGGCTGGATTCCTTGCTGCCCGCGGGGCCGCGGATGGTCGCGGGGACTGCGGTTCCATCTGCCGCGCCTGTCCAACCGGCGGGAGCTGTACATAGCGCGGTTTTGCCCGAGGTCCAGGCCCAGGCTGCGCGGGCAGCGGGAAATGCGGTAGCGCAGATTTCGCTCGACCAGATCGACTCCAACCCGTACCAAACGCGGCAAGTCTTCGACAAGGAAGCTCTGGCTGAGTTGGCCGAATCGATTCGGGTCAACGGAGTGGTCCAGGCGATCGTGGTGCGTCCGACGCCCGAGGGCCGTTATGTTCTGGTCCTCGGCGAACGGCGCTGCCGGGCTTCACGGCTGGCGGGGAAGACGACCATCCCTGCGATGGTTCGCAGCGTGTCCGACCAGCAAGCGGCGGAGATGACGATTGTCGAAAACCTCCAGCGGCAAGACCTGAATTGCCTAGAGCAGGCGAACGGCTTCGCCCGCCTGAGCCGCGATTTCGGCCTGACACAGGACCAGATCGGGCAACGGACCGGAGTCTCCCGTGAATCGGTCTCGAATTACATGCGCCTGCTGAAGCTTCCGCCCATGGTGCAGCATTATTTGTCGGAGGGCTCGCTTGGTTTCAGTGAGGCCCGGGTGCTACTGCAATTAAGTGATCCGGACAGTATTCATCGTATCGCCGATGAAGCCGTACTCAAGCATTTGTCGGTGGCACAACTGAAAGACCTGGTTGACCGAACCAACGCAGCCATCCTCGAGCCGAAAAAAAACGGACAGGCGCGGTGGCAGGATCCCAACGTGCACGCGGCCCAGACAGAGCTAGAAAGACTGCTGGGAGTACGGGTGCGCATCGCCGACCGGAAAGGTAAAGGGAAGATCGTGATCGAGTATGCTTCGCTGGAGGATTTTGATCGGGTGGTGGAGATGCTCAAAGGAAAAAGCTAGCGAATAGTGGCTAGTCGCCGGTGGTTACTAAGGCGGCTTCGGCCGCCTTTTTTATTGCGAGAGATGAATCTTGTTGGGAGAGCGCATTTTGTGCTTGACAAGGAGCTCGATTGGGATACAGTGGGCGTAATTAGGTCCTAATAGGACCTAATTACTAAGACGAATAGGGGCTCTATATGGAGGCGACAGAACGGTGCCCATGGTGTAGTTCGGTGATCTCCAGGGACAGGTTCCTCGACATTGAAGCAAAAATTCGGGCCCAAGAAAAGGAAAAGCTCGACAAGAAGGAAGCTTCAATCCGGGAAACACTCCAGAAACAATTCGCGGCGGACTACGAAAAACAGCGTCAAGCTAGGGAGAAGAAATTACAGGCCGAAAACGAGCAAGTGGTGGCGAAGTTAGTCGCCGAGCGCGACGCGGCTGCGAAGAAGCTGAAACTCGCGGAGGCTCGCGAGGTCGAGATTCGTAAGCAAGCAAAGGCCGACGCCGAAAAAGCAGCCGCCAAGGAACTAGAGAAACAGAAGAACGCTCTGGAAAAGCTGACCGAGGAGCGCGAAGCGGCCGCGAAGAAGCTGAAAGACGCGGAAGCTCGCGAGGTCGAGATTCGTAAGCAAGCAAAGGCCGACGCCGAAAAAGCAGCGGCCAAGGAACTAGAGAAACAGAAGGGTGCTCTGGAAAAGCTGACTGCCGAACGGGATGCTACTGCCAGGAAGCTGAAAGACGCCGAAGCTCGTGAGGTCGAGATTCGCAAGCGGGCACAGGCAGATGCCGAGAAGGCATCCGTGAAGGAACTGCAGAAACAGCGCGAAGCCTTGGAGAAAGACCGGGACGCGACCGTGCTGAAAACGCAGGCGGAATTCAATCGCGAGCGCGAGGCGCTTCAAAAGAAAGTGAATGTGATGGAGCAACAACTTCTGAAAAAGACAGCTAACCAACTTGGTGACGGAGCGGAAATCGACCTTTATGAGGCGTTGCGCGAGACTTTCCGGGATGACGCATAAGTCGCGTACCCAAGGGCCAGAATGGAGCCGACATCATCCACGATGTCATGCATAAGGGCCAACGCTGCGGCCGGATTGTAATTGACTCCAAGAATCACCAATCTTGGAAG
Source organism: Acidobacteriota bacterium (assembly GCA_013290025.1). GTDB lineage: Bacteria > Acidobacteriota > Terriglobia > Terriglobales > Acidobacteriaceae > JABCYV01. The sequence continues at coordinate 2,556 of JABCYV010000050.1, read as the reverse complement.
AATGCATTCGTGTCAAAGTTACGGGATGATCAAATCGAGGCACAAGCCGAGCACGCAATTCTGTCGACAAATGCGTTCCCGGCGGGAAAAAAGGAGATGTGCATTGAGACGAACGTGATAGTTGTCAGTCCCGCCAGGGTTATTTACGTCATCGAACTTCTGCGCAAAGCGATGATTGCCATGTACATTCAAGGCCTTAGCATGCAGTCTAAGGCCGACAAAATGAGCCGCCTGTATAAGCTGATCACCTCGGAGTCTTATACACGGCGCTTCAACGAGGCGACGCAACTTACAGATAAGATTCTCGAAGTGGACGTAGACGAACAAAAGGCGCACTCTCTGGTTTGGAAGAATCGAGGGTCGCTCGCAAGGCGAATGCTCAACGTTCTACGCGAAATTGAAACGGGCGTCTCGGCCGTTATCGAGGGCGGTGGTGCTGCGGAAATCGATATGACGGTCAAATCGAGGTTGCGCCCGACCGTAGCTTCAAACCCGGAAAAGCGAGAGGCAATCTAGTGGAGCAAACGCTGGCTTCCAATTTGCACGAGCGCCGGCTAGGCCGAACGATCCTGCATACGTACCGGGATTTCGTTGATCTCGGTGATGTGCTTCCGAATAACAAGCAGCCTCGCATGGGACCGAAGGAGGACCCTGAGCTCGAGAGACAGATAGAGGCTAACGAGGGCATTTTTGAGCCGCTGCTATTGGAGCCCCATCCGGAGCTGCCAGGCAAATTCCGGATCATTGATGGCGATCGACGGTGGACCAATTCCAAGAATCTCGTCGAGATCCAAAAAAAAGACCGCTATCGCCGGTTGCCGGCGGAAATCACGGATCGTACCTTGACGGATGACGAGCGTCTCCGGGTTTGGATCTACATTCACCGGCAGCGGCGAGAGTGGGACACCAAAGAGAAAGAGATGGTAGCCTGCAGCTTAGTGAACTTGGTCGGACGCGCGAGTGCGGCCAACATTTTGGGCATCACGGTCAGGGAACTTGACAAGCTCGTTGAAATTTACGACCTCTCTCTGAAACTAACGAATCTAGCGGAGCCAGGCGCCTCGATCACATGGGCGCGAGAAATCAAGAGCCTGAACAGGAAGATACTCACCCCGAGTGTCATGGATGTGGTCCTTCGGAAAGTAAACGAGAAGGAGATTACGAATTCCAAGGACATAAGGAAGCTTCGCCAGATTTTGAAGGATCCGGTCGCGAAGGACGAGTTCCTGTCGTCTACAGGCACCATTGAGAGCGCCCAAAGGAAGCTAGGCCCGACTCCGGGCGAGAAAAACATGGGCTTGCTGGGCGACATTGAGCAACTCTCGGATTCTCTTCGGCGCTATTCTTGGACGACACTCGCCGACTTGAAGGGTGATGTTCAAGTGCTACGAAAGCTCGACGAGGCAGAGAAATTGCTCGGGGATTTGAAAAAGGCTCTAGGAAAGTGACGAGTTGCGAGCACGAATTTTTGTGGGTGGCCCAGCGGTCGCCTTTGTTGTTTTTTTGTGCGTAGCAGGAATCGACTTTATTAAGAGTGGCAGGAAGGTATTTTTCTTCCCTTGGCGCAGAAACTCAGTTTCCGCTGAGGCTCCCTCAATCCGACGCAACCGCGATGGCCGCGGAAACGTTAACCACTTCGAACGGGCGGATGGTTTTAAGAAAGCAGACCCCGATAATCGGAGCTCTGGGAAAACCACTCAATCTAAATGACTATTCTGTTTGGCCGATCACCTCGAACTTTCTGGTTTTTTGGTCGGGGAACAGGAACTCGTAGGTCCGAGAAGAGTCATATGCGGTCTTATGCTCGTCTTTAACGACCTTCGCTTTGTAATTGCCGAGCGCTAGTAATACGTTGACGGCGCCGCCTTCCAGTTCGTACTTCTTGCCGTCGATGGTGACGTTCAGTACTTGAGTTCTAGCGATAGCGGTGCCTTCAAGGACCAGGCGCGATGTGGTGACGTGGACGTTAATGGTGTAGTCGGCGGGGTCTGGGTCGGCTGCCCAGGTGAAGGTTGAAATCAGTAGCAGTATAGCGAGTGGGAGCTTGTTCATCGGTGCCTCGCTTCTGTGGGGGTCGAGGGGAGTATAGCTGGTCGGGCTCGGGGCCGTATCGCCAGAATCAGGAGCGTCAAGGAATCGAGATAGTAATCGGTGGGCTGGGCCTCCCGAATTGGCAGATCACGATGGAGACCATTGAATGGATTTGAGCGAAAAGTGGGAATGTTCGCGACGGCTTAGTAAGCGCTGATACCGTCAGTATCCAGATTGACAAGAATCTGCATGTTAATCCGTGGGACGACAATCGAGGATTGGAAACGTAATCTGGCGTTTCAGGCAGCGGGGAAGCTGGTTCATGAGGGGGAAGTGGGAAAAATCCTCACAACGAACCAGCAAGCACCCATTTTCGAAGTAACCCGGTCTCCACTAGGTGTTCTAGCTGGAACTTGATCTGACAAAGACCCATGTTAGGCGGCAGTTCCTTGCGCTCCGCCTCCGCTTCGCTGCGCAGGGCTCCGCTCCGGCTCCGCGCGCTGTCCCTCGACGTCGGACGACACT
>JABCYV010000049.1 GCA_013290025.1 Acidobacteriota bacterium | reverse complement strand
AAGGCGAGGAACCCGGCGCCGTTGTGGAAAGCGCGCTGGCTTCAACTCCGACTCGAATTTGCGGCGCGTTGCAATGTGGGCAAAAGGCGATTCCCTCCTCAACCGTGGCGCCACATTTATAGCAGGGTTGTTCCATCGGAGCTTCAAGGTACCGCAGGCGGATGCGCGAGGCAAGGGAAGCTGGAAAATTTCAGATTTGAGATTTGAGATTACAGATTTTCGCGTTTTATGAAGGATTTCAATCTGAAATCTTCAATCTGAAATCTAAAATCTTCAAATTGTGTCTTCCTTGCCGTGGGTTTGCAGGTGGACCAGAGCGAAAACAGATCCTTTTCCCGAGTCTGACGGCTGGATCGACACAATGTGTTCGTTTTGATCGCTTCCCACCTTCAGTTCCACGACCTTACCACTGTTGTCACCGGTGCATTTCAGCTCATTTGAGCCCTGGGAATCTTTGCCGTTGTAGGTTGTGCCAGCATTCCCACCGAATTTGCTAGCGCGGCATTGAAGCACATTGCCGTATTTCTTGAGTTGGTCCTGATAGTAGGCGATCAGTTTCTGAGGCGGATCATCGGATTCGAACTCGACCGCCACCACGCGCAGGGCATAACCCATTCCCGAAATGTTGACGTTCGCGCTCTTCTGCTCACCATCCTCTTCTTTTTCCTTGAGCCGCGCACCGGGATAAACCGGCAGGCCGGTTTCACGCACGTCGGCATTCCTGCTGACGTGAATTCCGCCCACCGGAGTCTCAATGTCGACTTTCTTCTCTTGATTGTTGTCACCCTTCTTCACGTTCACGCTGCAGGCGGGCAAAACCATGATTGCTGCGAAGGCTAGGGCGAAAGCCACAGACGACTTAGCGCCCGGCTGGTTTGGAATACGCACGCTCAGATCCTCCTCCTTGTAAGACTTGCGGCTGCCGTTCGATTCCGGCGCCCCGCTGGGCAACATTAGGAATACTCACCGGCAGATGGCCGCGGATGGCAATCTCACCGAAAAGCACCTTAGCCGCGCTGATTTCTGACACCGTCGCATTAGAAAATGTACAAATATAATTCTGCGCTCCGGGGAAATCCTGTGCCAGGTAGGGATTTCCCATAGCCAGAACGGCAGTCTTCTCGGCCGCGTGCTCGAGAATCTTCTGCAACAGCGTTCCACTCGCATCGTTGAGAGCCACGGAATTGGTCAAACCGTTCGCACCTTGCATGGCCTTTCCGGCTGTGGGCACTACGTATACGGCAGCGATAACAGCCTGCGCCTGGTCCACCGCCTGCAGCACCTCTTCCGACATGGCAGCTGCAATGCGCGGGTCGACGTAGATCACGTTGGCATCGGACACTCGGACCTTAACTTGACGTTCCAGCGCACGACCGGCTTCGGTGCGCACGTCGTCCGACAGCACGATCACAACTGTGCCGTTGTGTATTTCTTCCACTCTCTGATACGGAAGACCGCCCTTGACAGTTCCCGAATGTTTCAACGGCAACAGCTTTCCGTTGTCGCGAACCAGGGTGACGGAGTCGTCAGAAATCTGCTGCCCTAGAGCGAGATTCTCGGGTTTTCCCACGAGGTTAGAGAGGGCCTCCAGGTTGACTAGCCGAGCCTTCTCCAGTCCGAGTGAGGCTTTTGCTTTTAGTAGCTTAAGGACCGAAGTGTCAAGCTGAGCCCGGGGAATTTCACCGCTCCGTGCTGCTTCCAGGACCGCCTTGTACGATGCATCCAGATCGGCCGGAATCAGCAGCAGATCATTGCCGGCCTTGAAGGCATCCACGGCGGCGCGTCCGATGTTCGCAGCATAGAGACGGGTGAGTCCGGCCATGTCCAGCGCATCGGTGACAACGATTCCCTTGAAGCCGAGCTGCTTTTTGAGCAAATCCGTCACGATCGCCGGAGAAGTTGTGGCGACGCGGTTTGGGTCCGGTTCGAGCGCAGGAATCGTGACGTGCGCAACCATAACTGAATCCACACCAGCTTCGATGGCTTTGCGAAAGGGCGGAAGCTCCACCCGATTCAGTCTGGCGCGGTCTCCCGTGACTTGAGCCACGCTGAGATGAGAGTCAGTTGCGGTGTCGCCGTGTCCGGGAAAATGTTTGACTGTAGTCAGCATTCCGTTGGCGCGTGCGCCTCGGATGTAAGCCACAACCAGGTCGCCGACCTGCTGCGGGTCTTCTCCGAAGGAACGGGTGTTGATGATTGGATTAGCCGGGTTCGAATTTACATCAGCATCAGGAAAGAAATTCCAGTGCACGCCGATGGCGCGTGCTTCCTGAGCGGTGATCCGGCCGAAGGCTTCCGCGTAGTCCAACTTGCCCGTCGCCCCGAATGCCATGGCGTGGGGAAAGCCCGTGGCTCCATGAAGACGCATGGTGACGCCGCGCTCAAAATCGGCGGCGATCAATAGGGGCAACTTAGAATCTTGCTGCAGACGATTGAGCAGCTCGGCAGCCTCATAGGGCTGGTTGCGATACAGGAACGGCGGGTCCCAGCGTACCGTCATGGCAAAAGAGCCAATGTGATACTTGCCCATGTTGTCGCGCAGATCGAGGTACTCGGGACTGTTCACATTCAGAAACTCGGCGCGAACCCAGATCATGAAAAGCTGACCGACTTTTTCTTCGAGAGAAAGCTTTTGCAAAGTCTTTTCGGCCCATTTTTCGCCTTCACGATCGAGGTGAATGGGGCCGGGCTGTTGGTATTTTTCTTTTGCGAAAACGGGGGCGAGGAGAAAGAAGAACAGCAAGAATGCAACTCGAAGCATGAGCTGACGATAGCATGATGGGTCTCAGGTGTCAGGTGTCAGGTGTCGATTCTGGTCACAACGGTCTGGTCTCTGGTCTCAGGTGTGTGTCAGGTCGTAGACCACGAATGTAATGGGCATCACAGTCACGGCGAATAGAATCTTCTATCGTTTCTAGGCAACCGGAAGGAACTTAGCCATGGCGGAGACGTACAGAGACCTAAATGTGTGGCGGCGTGCGATGGATCTCGTTGTCTACGTGTATCATTCCACAACATCGTTTCCGAAACCGGAAGTCTACGGTTTGGCTTGTCAGATGAGAAGATCCGCTGTATCCGTTCCAACTAACATCGCTGAGGGTTAGGGGCGCTTTTCACGCAAGGAATTGGTGCAGTTCCTCTTTCGCGCCAGAGGATCTCTCTTGGAGCTTGAAACCCAGATTACTATCGGACAGGAGCTAGGATACGTCGAATTAGAGGATGGCAAGAGGCTTATAAACCTGGCTGCCGAAGTAGGACGAATGTTGAATGGCATGGTGAATACATTTCAAACGCTTATCAACTCGGAGCCCCAACCCAAGACCTGAAACCAAGACCTAAGACCTAAGACCTGAGACCCAAGACCTGAGACCTGAACCCTAAGCTGAGACCTTCAGCACCCGTGAGATCGCTGCGTCCCGAATTCTTGGCTCATCACCGAATCCCGCGAGCCACACCACATCCAGCTCCCGCCGGAACCAGGTCATCTGACGTTTCGCATAGTTGCGATGAGACTGCTGCGCGGCTTGCACCGCCGTCGAGTGGTCGATTTCGCCGCGCACTAACTGCACCGCCTGCTTGTAGCCGAGTGAGGTCAGCGGGCGTGCCGCGTCCCCGTACTTATCGAGCAGCCGCTGCGTTTCTTGCACCAGGCCACAATCGAACATGCGTTGCGCGCGCTGGTTGATGCGGTCGTAGAGAGCATTGCGGTTGGGGTCGAGGCCCAACCGCAGGAAGCGGAAGCCTTGCAGCGGATCGCGTCCACCCTTCCATATTTCCGTCATCTTCTGCCGCGAGGCGAGGCAGACTTCGATCGCACGAATCAGCTTGGGCGTGTCATTGGCATGGATCTTCGTGGCCGCGGCCGGATCGAGGTGGCTCAGCAAGCGGTGCAAGTGTGCCGAGCCTTTCTGCTCGGTTCGCTGGCGAAGGCGTTCGCGTAGTTCCTCCAAACGTTGCGGGCCAGGGAAGAGACCATCGAGCAGGGCTCTCAGGTAAAGCCCCGTACCCCCGACCACAATTGGCATGGCTCCACGCGACTTGATCTCTTCCAACGTTTGACGCGCTTGGCGCGCATATTCACCCGCGGTGATGTAGCCGGAGGGTTCAACGAAGTCGAAAAGATGATGTGGCGCGCGTGCTCGTTCCGGCGCCGTGGGCTTGGCGGTGCCAATCTCAAACTCGCGATACAGGGCGACGGAATCGCAATTCACGATTTCGCCGCGAAAGCGTTCAGCCAAAGCCAATGAAAGCGCGGTCTTCCCGCTTCCCGTTGGCCCGAGCACCACCACCAGCAACGGGTCCTGAAGCACGGTTAGCGCGCACTCCAGGAAATACTGTGCCAGTAGCGGGCCAGCGTGATGATGAGAATCAGCACTGCGATGATGAGGACGCCGGTCGCTTCTAGAGTGTAGATGTGCGGCTTGGGATGCCGTTCGGGCGCTGGCGGTTCAGGCTGCCGTTGTGGACTTGCGGCGGACATCGCTTACATTGTAGCTTCACCCGCCCGCGGCGCTACCATCCATCTACAATTAGTCAGCTCATTTTGAGGAGCCAGGTTGTTCCATTTGGCTGTCTGAAATTCATGCGGATAATATAAGGCGGCTCTTTGCTCACCCAGTATTTCAACGCGCCGATCTCAGTGTCGCTCTCGACCACCCAGGCTTTTGTCTTGCCTTCTGTCCCGGCATCGATGGTTTCAGAGCCCGTAACTCTCATCGTGACCCAAGAGACCTTTTCCGGATGCTCGTCCTCTGCGTAGGAGGGATAAGTAGCCGAGAAACCTTCCTTAAGGGGAAGCGTGGCCCACAACACCGCATAAATGCCTCCGTAGAAGTCAAAAGCGACGGTGGTCGGAACCTCTCTGACCTCAGTTTTTCCGTCTTCGAGAAATTCAACCTTCATTGTATTGGCGCCAAATTTGATCTTTAGACTGTAATCTTCATGACCTAGGACGTGCTTCTCATATAGTCGTGAAATTGGCGCGAAAGTTTTCTGCTCAAAGACGTTAATGTTTTTGGTGGTAGCTACGATCTCTCCAGTGGCCTTTTTGAAGCTGGCTAGCTGTGTGCGCTGGAGACACGGTTCGCCGTCCACCATGACAATGGCCAACTCGTCTTTCCAGCTTCCAGCATCCTGAATGATTGTTCCGTCCGGTTTGATCATGGTCATGGCCCATTGGTTCTTGTAGGGTCGGAGCGTCCTCCCGTTCACTATGGAATCGCCCACATTTACTTTCACGGGGGCCGCGTCCTGAGCGGCTGTGATGGAGGACGACAAAAGGCCTAGGCTGAGTGCAGTTATGGTGCTCCAGTTGAACATTGGATCGCTCCTCGCTCCCACTCCCCGAGATCACCGCCAGCGCAAAGGTTCGACGGTCCGGCTGCCGCGTTGTCACCTTTCTAGTTGCAGAGTGGGTCGAATGCCCTTGCCCGGGATATGGCCAGCCTCATCCGATGGGATGAGCTGCTGGCAGCCCCGGTTTTAGAGAATGCTAAACTACGCGTCGTCTCTTTACTTATCATGTCGCTGCCGCAAGCTAGTCCCGCTGGGCGAATTGTCCGCTTCGGCGTATTTGAGGCAGACCTCGCGGCCGGCGAACTGCGCAAGAACGGCGCGCGGATCAGGCTGCAGGAGCAGCCCTTCCAGGTGCTCGCCTTCATGCTGGAGCGTCCTGGCGATGTGCTTACGCGAGAGGAAATCCGCCAGAAGTTGTGGCCGGCGGACACGTTTGTCGACTTCGACCACAGCTTGAACACCGCAGTGAACAAGCTCCGCGAGGCCTTAGGAGATTCTGCATCCAGCCCCCGCTACGTGGAGACGCTGGCACGCCGGGGATACCGCTTTCTGGCACCGGTAGAACGAATCGATACGCAGACTCGAGAACGAGCCTCCGCGCCCGCGCTGTCGACGCCCGTCCCGACCGATGAAGCTCTGCATCCCGAACTCGAAGTCCCTCTCCCGAATCGCGGACTGAGCCGCGGCCTGTTCGCGTTGATTCAGGTGATGTATTTGAGCTTCTACCTGGCAGCGCTCTTTCACCTGCATCAAGTCGCGTGGAATACGGAAAGCATCTTGCCCTGGTGGGGTGCATCGACCGTCCTAGTGGCGGTGCTGGTCACCGCGGGCGTGGGCATTCCGTTGCGCTGTTATCTGTTCTCGGCGGCTACTTTCGATTACCGGAGGCTGGGAGAGAAGTTTCAGAGACTGTTCCTGTTTATCCTGGTGCTCGATCAGCTATGGGCGATTGCCCCATTTCTGATGACGCCCACCATCGGGTTTGGAGCGGCGTTTGCCGCGACGGCAGCGTTGCTGTACGTGCCGTTTTCTGAGAGAACTCTTGTCAAGATGGCGTACCCGACGCTGCCTCATCGAGGTTAGTTAGAATCAAAATTCTGAAACAATTCAGGGAACCTTGCTCACCGGTGCCGCGTACCACCGTCTGAACCTAAGGGAAAGTTGTGTCCATCCGGGTTCAGGAGTGACTTATGAATCGAATTGCACTGTTCCTCTTGGGCTGCTGCCTCGCGGTTACCCCTTTAACCCATGCTGAAGAGTGGTCGAAAACCTATACCATCACTGGTCAACCCGACCTTCGGGTCGAGACCTCTGATGCCAGCATTCACGTCGATACTTGGGACCAGAAGACGATCGAAGCCCGGGTTCTCACCGAGCGCTACAAGATCGGCGATAGCGGGGTGAGGATAGAAGAACACCAAAACGGAGATTCAGTGACGCTGGAAGTGCGTTTGAACATGCACACGACAGGGTTCATTAGCTTCAACCGGGGCGGCCGAGTGCAGGTTGAGATTCACATGCCTCGCGAAGGCCGGGTGAACCTGCACACTGGCGACGGCCATATCCGGCTTAGCAATTTCAAGGGCGATATGCAATTGGAGAGTAGCGACGGCCATCAGGAGATTGACGCGGTGGATGGTACCTTGCGGGCCCACGCCGGCGATGGCCACATCCAGGCGGCGGGGCGATTCGATGCTCTGGCTCTCAGTACCGGGGATGGTCACATTGAAGCCCGCGTTCTGCCTGGTTCCACGATGAACTCCAGTTGGGACCTGCACGCCGGAGATGGCAGCGTTACGCTCGGGCTGCCGGAGAATTTTGCCGCCAACTTGCATCTCCATACCGGCGACGGCCACATCAACCTGGATTTGCCCCTCACTGTGGAAGGACAGTTAGGGCGGCGGGATATTCACGGGAAGTTGAATGGCGGCGGAAACCTGCTGACTATTCATACTGGAGATGGCTCGATCCGATTGGAGAAAACGTCAGGAACCATCTAGAGTCAGCATTTTTAGCTGTCAGCGTTTAGGCGCAAGCCGCGGCCGGGACTTCACTTATCGTAGAGGGAAGGTAATGCGTAGAATTATGTCGAGCCAGGTTCTTTTCTTTTCGCTTTTTTTGGTCACTACCGCTTCTGCGCAGACGGCATCATCTCAACGCCAGCCTGTCCTTGACCTCGGATCGATGGATCAGACCGTCGATCCCTGCACAGACTTCTATACCTACTCGTGCGGAGCGTGGATCAAGAAAAATCCCATCCCGCCCGACCAGTCCCGGTGGAGCGTCTACTCCAAAATGGCGGATGATAACAAACTGATCCTGCGCGACATCCTGGAAAGTGCCGCCGCTGATCCCAAGCGTGATGCCGTGAAGCAGAAGATTGGCGATTACTATGCTGCGTGCACGGACGAGAAGAAAATCGAAGCCGCAGGAGGTATGCCACTGAATGGAGCCTTGGAGCAGATTGCCAGGCTACATTCCAAGCGGGCCATTGGCGATGTTGCCGGTGCCATGGTGAACGACGGCATGTTGTTCGAATTTGGGTCCGATCAGGATTTCAAAAACTCTAACCAAGTGATCGCGGAAGCCGATCAGGGTGGTCTCGGCCTTCCCGATCGAGATTACTATTTGAAGACCGACCCCAAATCCGAAGAGCTGCGCCGAGCTTACGTGGCGCACGTGCAGAAAATGTTCGAGTTGCTAGGCGACAAAGCCAACCTCGCGGCGACCGAGGCCCAGGCTGTCATGCGCATCGAGACGGCCCTGGCGAAAGCATCGCTCACCCGGGTGGAACGCCGCGATCCTGACAAGGTCTACCACAAGATGACGCGCCAGCAATTGGAAGCGCTCAGTCCTTCGTTTCACTGGAATTCGTACTTCACCAAGGTCGGGCTGCCGGTGCTGCAGTCGCTCAACGTTACTACCCCTGAGTTTTTCAAGGCTTTGAGTGCTGAGCTCGAAAGAGAAGACCTGGGAAGCTGGAAAGCCTACTTGCGCTGGCATCTGATCAACGCCAATGCGCCGTATTTGTCATCCGCCCTCGTAAACGCCGATTTCGATTTCAACCAGAAGACATTAAGGGGAGCGCAGGAAATCGAGCCCCGCTGGAAACGCTGCGTCAGCAATGCGGATAATGACCTGGGCGAGGCGCTGGGTCAGGCCTATGTGGAACGAACCTTCAGTGCGGAAGCCAAGCAGCGTGCCATGAAACTGGTAAAGGAAATCGAGGCCGCCATGGGGCGCGATATCGAGGGCCTCCCTTGGATGACGCCGGTCACTAAACAACACGCGCAGGAAAAGCTGCACGCCGTGGCGGACAAGATCGGTTATCCCGACAAGTGGCGCGACTACAGCGCTCTAACCATTGTGCGTGACAACGAAATGGGCAACGTGCTGCGTGCTCGCGAATTTGAATTTCACCGTCAACTGGCGAAGATCGGAAAGCCAGTGGACCGCGGCGAGTGGCAGATGACGCCCCCCACCGTGAACGCCTACTACGAACCTCTGAAGAACGACATCAATTTCCCCGCTGGCATCCTGCAGCCTCCACTCTTTGATCCCGATTCCGATGATGCTCCCAACTACGGGGATACGGGCGGCACGATTGGTCATGAGCTCACCCATGGTTTTGACGATGAGGGCCGAAAGTTCGATGCTCAGGGCAATCTGCGAGACTGGTGGACTCCGGAAGACGTGCAACAATTTGAAAATCGTGCCAGTTGCATCTCGGACCAATATTCGCAATACGTCATTGTGGATGACATCAAGATCAACGGGAAGCTGACTTTGGGCGAGGACGTGGCTGATTTGGGCGGTCTAATCCTGGCTTACATGGCGTGGCAAAACGAGACTAAGGACCGGAAATTGGATCCCATTGATGGTTTCACCCCGGAGCAGCGTTTCTTCATTGGCTACGGACAGAGTTGGTGCTCTAACGTACGCGACGAAACCAAGCGCCTCAGTGCCGCTGTCGACCCTCACTCACCACCCGAATATCGGACCAATGGTGTAGCGTCCAACATGCCCGAGTTTCAGCAGGCGTTCCACTGCAAGGCTGGTGCGCCGATGGTTCGGCAAAATCGCTGCCGGGTCTGGTAGGACACGCTGGTCGAATCGTCACGACCAAAGACCAGCGATCAGGGACAGCTACTGCAAGTCCGAGCGATCCGGGTTGTAGAAGAAGTGGAAACGCAAGGCGAGATACTGTCCGCTGAATTCGCTGGGCAACGGTGGAAACGGATTGCTGGAGGTAATGCCGCCATAGGCCGCTCGATCAAGAGCAATGTCACCTGATGGGCCGATGATCTGCATGCCAGCCACCCGGCCTTCCTTCGTAATGGCGAACTCAATCGAGACCTTCCCTTTTTTCATCAGCGGTGCTCGCGCTGACTCGGGAATCAACTCGTACCAGTTCCGTCTGACATTGTCGACTACGCGTTTCAGGTACGGGCCGAAGTCAACACCTTGTGTGTCACTGAGGACGTCGAGCGGTCCCATTGCGGCGCTGGCCTGTCTTCCTTGACCCAGGCCGTAATCGCCGTTGTCGCCACCAAACCCACCGCGATTGGCTAGGGCAGCGCGTGCAGCTTGCTCGATTGCCGATCCCGCGTATTGCCCATTGTTGGTAAACGATGGTTTGGGAGCGGTCGGAGGCGGCGGAGTCTGCAACCGTGCCGACTGGTTCTGATTCGGAGCGGGCGGCGCCGGTTGTGATTGCTGCGGCGCGGGCGTATTCTGGGCCGTCGCGGGAGCAGGCGCGGCTGGCTGTTGCGACTGTGCTGGCGGACCGCTCGGTCCGGGCGCTCCCGGGCGGGCCAGAATCTTTTTCAATTCCTCCCGATTGAGCTGTGGCGCCCGAGACGTGGCTTTGCGATCTTTATCGGAAATGTTGTTCGTTTCGGGCCGCTTGGTGAGTTTCTGCTCGTCCGGGGGCAACTCGAGATAAGTCAGATCTTTCTCTTTCATCAAGTCATTGGGGCTGACTTCGATTACGCCACGCCTGGGCAGGTATCTCTCAAACTTTTGCGAATTGACCAGCAGAATGACAATAGTGAGGTGGACTACAACCGAAATCCAAAGCGCCTCCCGCTGGCGCGAACGCGAGAGGTCGTCTTGCAGTTGGATGAGCAGAGCGGGAGCATCGTGGGCTTCGAGATAAGCCGATTCCCAACGCTCCGCATCGTACAGATCGCTGGCGTCCGCGCCGGACGCAGGCCGCGACGGCGGGGCTGGCGGAATTTGGGTCGTCGGCATCAAACCTCTAGTTAGAGACGGACGCACCGCCTTTCGTTGCCGGAATGCGGAACTTTCCTCCCGCACTAGCCGCAAAGGCTGGTCGTCAATCCTTCGGCGTCAGGCGCCTAAGTGTTTCATTTTCGCATTTTTCGGGAAATTGTGCGAAAAGCTGAAGGTACAAGCACTTAGGAGCCGCACCTGACTGATCAATGGCAGCATAGCGCGAATTCTGAGGATTGCTTGTCAAGAAGTGTAAATGGCCGTTGTGAGAAGGCGTTACCCCATCGCTCCCAGCCGATCCAGCTTCACTTTCTTGCCGTGCTCGCGGATTGCCGCGACGATGTCGAGGGCCACGGCCAAAGCACGGCGGCCGTCCTCCAAAGAGACCAGCGGTTTGGAACGTCGGCGTACCGAGGCCAGAAAGGCTTTTAACTCTGCGTGCAGAGGCTCTTCCGCTGTGACGGGGGGTTTGGAAACTTTGATTTGCGGATTTACAGATGGCATCCCTGAGGCTTCGCCCTCGCCGCCGATGCTGAAGGCAAGGACATCCTGACGGCTGTAGTCGAGCGAGATGTACTGCCGGGGTTGGAAGAACCGCAGCTTGCGCACTCGTTCGGTTGAGACCCGGCTGGCGGTAAAGTTGGCCACGCAGCCGGAGTCGAATTCCATGCGCACGTTCGCGATGTCCACCTTGCCCGAAAGAATAGGAAGACCGACGGCGCGAATCTCTTTGACCGGCGCATTCACGAACGAGAGGACCACGTCGAGATCGTGAATCATCAGATCGAGAACGACATCCACGTCGAGTGAGCGCGGCGAGAACACGCTGAGGCGGTGCACCTCAAAGAACATGGGTTGAGTAACAAGTGGAACCGTGGCCCGGACGGCGGGATTGAAGCGCTCGAGATGACCCACCTGAGCGATGCGGCCGAGGCGCTGCGCCATCGCGATCAGTTCTTCGGCTTCCGCCAGTGAAGCGGCCACCGGCTTTTCGATAAGCACGTCGATGCCAGCTTCCATCAGCGCACTGCTGACCTCGAGATGCTGAATGGTGGGGACGGCGATCGAAGCCGCCTGGATTTCGCTATGCGTGGTTGTGAGCTGTTGGATAGAGCCGAAACTGCGACAGCCAAATTCCTTTGCCACGACATCTGCTCGCGGCAGGTCAGAATCCACTACTCCGGCCAGCCTTACGGCTTCACCCTCCTGCGCGAGCTGCTGATACACACGAGCATGATTGCGTCCGAAGGCGCCCACGCCGATCACGGCGACGTTGATTAAATTATCGGTCAGCTAAGGGATCTCCGGGATGAAAGCGCATTAGACCACAAAGAGAAAGGTTCACGGGCGGGTTCTCGGAGTACGGCACAGCCGGCCTCGGCTGTCCTGCTATCGTCAACTAACCTCGTCCCTTTTTCAGTAGTGCGATCTGGCCAGCGTGATAAAGCTCGTGCTGCACGATTCCGCTGAACATGTAAAAGAAGTTGTAATAGTTCTGAGTCTTGCCGGGGACTTGCTCTTGCAGACGCGAATCCGGAAACGCAGCCACAGCTTTCACCAGTTCATTGTGCGCGCGCTTTGCGTCTTCCAGGGCCTTATGCCAGGCGGCTTCGCTGGTGTCTTTGACCGGCGGAAAATTCTGTTCGTCGGTTGGCATCACAGCCTTCCCGCCGGTACGCTGGCGAACGATGTCATCCCAGGCTGCAATGTGCAGGATCAATTCCCAAATGCTGTGCGCGGTCTTGATCGGCTTGGCGGCAGCCGTAGCCGCATTGACCCCCTTGAGAAGTTCAAGCAGAGAATCGCCGTGCCATGCTTCTCCCTCGAAGGCGCGGCGGATTTGGTCAGCGAGACGTTCGCTTTCGGACATGCAGACTCTCCTTGCTGCAATTACTGCAGCTTGGCGTACTCCGCCTTGGCTTCTTTTAGAACGGGGATATCGGGGTCGGCGTCTTTCCAGAGAGTCAGAAAATCCTGGTATGCCACCCGCGCCTTCGCCTTATCGCCCGCCAGCGCCTCAGCGCGTCCCAGCTCCAAATGTGCTACTGCGCCAGTTGCGCAATTCCATACCAGGCCCGGATGGTTAACGATCTTCTGAAACTCTGTTGTCGCCGGACCCGCCTGTCCTAAGGCGAGATAGGCTTCTCCTCGTAGATAGGTCGGATCGAGGCAAGTATTATTAACCGCGCTTGCCGATGGGATGGCGAACTCCAAGTTCTCCGTCTTTTGTATCTGATCAACTGCTTTCCGTGGTTCTTTCTCCGACAACGCAAGTTGCGCCTCAATCGCGGGCAGCCAGTACGACTGCACCAAGGTGTGCCCCGGATATTGCTGGGCGAGCTTCTGGACCAGCGCGCGCGCCTTGGCGGAATCCCCAGCGCGGGCCAGGACCAGTGCGGTCCATAGCTGAACATCGCGACTCCCAGGCGCGATGGCCAGACCCGCGACCACTCCTCGCTTGGCTTCTTCAAAATTACCGAAGAGCGCTTCCCGCCAGGCAGCGGCGAGTTGCCAGAACGCGGCCGACTCCTTGTTGTCTGCCCGTATCGCCGATTCGGCGGCATGCCGCGTGACCTCCCGGGCCTTAGTAAGATGTCCCGCATAGGCTTCCGTGTCTGATTCCAATCCCAGAATTTCGTTTTGCAGCTCCGGGCGAGCCTCGAACCACGCTGCCTGTTCTGCCATCCCTTTGGTGTCTCGTTGGATAAAATCCATCCCGTAGCTGGCGATGTGCAAGACATCGTCATCCAGCTTGCGGACCATAGCCTGCTGGTAAACTTGCTGTGCTTCCTCGTAGCGCTGCAAATTGACCAGAGGAACCATCAGATTCTCCGCCGTAATCACGTTGTCGGGGCTTAGACGGAGACCCTCCTTGGCCTGGTCGGCCGCCTGCTCCATCTTGCCTTGTTGACCGTAGACGGAGGAAAGGTTGGTGTACGCAGTGTTATCACGGGGGTAGTTTTCCTCCCATTCACGGAAAGTCTCAACCGCCTTGTCCAACTCGCCGGTGACTGCCATGTAATACATCGAGGTGATATGCAGCTTCTCGCGCTCACTGGCACGGTCTCGCAGCGCGAAGGCCTTGCTCAGGTACTCGTTCCCTCGGGTGGGCTGGCCAACATTGCCATACATGATCCCCACGCCCTCGATAGCACTGGCGAAATTCGGATCCAGCTCAATAGCCCGTTGAAAAAGAGGTAGCGCCGCCGCCGGCCCTTTCTCCTTCTCAATCTTCTTGGCAATAGCATCGGCCTTTAACGCTTCAAGAGAAGGCGTGGTCTCCTGGCCCAAAGGCGCGTCGAATTTCTGTACCGAGGCGAGAGACTCACCCAGTTCGCTGCGCAGCTTGCTGGCGGCCTCGCCTAGCGCATCCAGCACTTTTTCCTTGCCGGTAGCCGTGGCTTGCTCCTGCGCCAGAGTGTCGCCGTTCAGGCAGTTCACTGCTTTCAGCCCAATCACATACTGGCTGCCCAGGCCGGCTACCGAGCCCGCAATGTAAGCCTTGCTGTCGGCCCGCTGGCACAATTCGCGGGCCACGTCCGGAGTGAGCGGCGTGTTTACCGGCCGGGTCATAAGTCTGAGCGTAGCCGCGATTTTCTCGTCGGAAAGCACATTTAAAAACGGCGACTGCCGCAGAGACACGCTCAGGGCCTGCTTAAGCGCGTCGTCGAACACCGGGTCACCCGTAGAGTTGGCAAAGTCTCCGACCACAATGGTGTCCTTCTCCGTGAGTTTGGCAGAGGAGCGATGCATGTAGTAATAACCGCCGACTAATGCCACCCCAGCGAGCAGCGCGGCAACAATCCACACAGCCAGCTTGGAGCGTGACGGACCCGCAACCTCGTCACTCTTCACAGCGACCGCCGTTCCGGAGCTCTCCCTCGCGATCCTCCCGCTTGACTCCCGCTTCGCCGTCGAGTCAGCAACAGTCGTCGTGCTTCTTGCTGCCGGTTCGTCCGCAGGCGCCGCCGAGGTATTACCCGAATCCACTTCGCGCTTCAGCCGCTTTAAATCCGCCTTCATGTCCGAGGCGTGCTGGTAGCGCAGGTCACGATCCTTCTCCAGAGCTTTATTGATGATGCGTTCCAGCTCCGGCGGAAGATCCGGATTTAACCGTACTGGGGCCACAGGCGCTTTGTGCAGGATCGAGTCGAACAGCACCGCGGTAGTCTCCCCGCGGAACGGCAGCGTGCCGGTAGCCATCTCGTAGAGCACTGCGCCAAAGGAAAACAGATCCGTGCGCGCATCGAGCGTCTTGCCCCGCGCCTGCTCCGGCGACATGTAGGCCGCCGTGCCCACAGTTGACCCCGGACTCGTCAGGTGCTGAGCGTCTGTCTTAGTCTGGGTCGCATCGCCTGGAACCGCCGCAGCCTCAAGCTTGGCCAGCCCGAAGTCGAGTATCTTCGCTGCGCCCCGGCTGGTCACAAACAAGTTCGCCGGCTTGATATCGCGATGCACGATACTTTTGGCATGCGCTGCGTCCAGCGCATCCGTCACGTCGATCGCTACGCTGAGCAGGGTGTCTAATTCGAGCGGATGGTTGTTGATAGCGTGCTTCAGGGTGGTGCCATCCAGATACTCCATGACAATGAAGGCCCGCCCGTCGGCTTCGCCAATATCGTAGATGGTGCAGATGTTGGGATGGTTGAGCGCCGAAGCCGCCTGCGCCTCGCGTTGAAATCGGCTCAATGCAGCGGCGTCGCGAGTGACGTCTTCCGGAAGGAACTTCAGCGCAACGAAGCGCCGCAACCGCGTGTCTTCCGCCTTGTAGACAACGCCCATCCCGCCACCGCCCAATTTTTCGACGATGCGGTAGTGGGAAATAGTCTGACCGATCATTGGCTTGAAATCTTAGGACCAGAAGTGGGGTAAGTCAACGCGCTGACATGACTTCTAGTCCGCCACGATTGCGATGTCCGCCTCATCGGCGGCGGTGGTGATTGCGGCTCCATCGAGCAACAGGCATTTGCCCGCGTCCAAAGCCAGGCATGTGGCTCCCGCTTTTCTCATCACTTCAATCGTTTTCACTCCCACTACCGGAACGTCGAATCGCATATCTTGATTCGGCTTGGCGATCTTTACCACGGTCAGCGCTCGGCTCAGAGTGGAAGCGTTAGATTCGAGCGAAGCCATGATTTGTCCCGCGCGTTCGATCGTGGCGTCGGTACCCTCCATGGCCTCCACCGAGACGCAGGCCAGCTCAGCGATGACTACCGTTTGCCCGCTATCGTACTGCGCCAGGTGACGGGCCACGGCGCGTCCGTAGTCGATGTCTTTCTTCTCTTGCTCGGTGGGGGTGCGCTTAGTCAGAACGCCAGCTTTCGCCAAAAGTGGTTCGAGCAGCGACGTGGAACTTTCCAGCGTGATTCCTTCATCGGCCAAAACTTTGGCGACGGCGCCCAAGAGTGAGTCAGTGTTCCGCGTGCCCAACGAGAGCAGCAGTTTGGCCAGACGCCAGTCCGGCCGGATACTTGAAAAAATCTGCTTGTGCTTGACCTGCCCCGCCATGATTGCGCGATGCACACCTTCACGCTTAAAAGTCTCAATCAGTTTGGAGAGTTCCCCAAGCGAAAGCCAGTAAACGGACGCGGCCCCGCGAGTCTCAATTTCCGGAAGAGTTTCCTCCTTGATAGCAGCGATGACAACTTCCAATCCCTGGGCGCGGGCCGCCTCGAGCACTAGGAATGGAAACCGGCCGTTGCCCGCGATTAGGCCGAGTTTGGGCATAGTGGATAGTGGCTAGTCGCTAGTTTCCAGTTGGTGTGCTCCTCCCGACCAACTCAAAAAACAATGGGATTGCCTTCAGCTTTGGCAGCACTCATCAGCTCTTCCATGTCACGCACGAACTCTTGCATGCTCTCGGAAACGTGTGATGCAGACCGGAGGAGCGCCAGTTCCTGTTCCAAATCCGCAAAAACTTCGCTCTTTAGGCAATCCCCAGAGTGCGTGCCCGAATATAGGACTTTTGAAACCACTACTGAGGCTTCGTCCAACACCCGTCCTGCTTCATCCCTCAGCTCTGCAACCGCAGCGATATTTCCTATGCGCTTGTGGCATGCCATTCGCGCCTCTAACGAATACTTCCTACCTAGTTCGATGTCATAGAAGAAATACTCGCCAGTCTCCTGATCGAACTCGGCGCCTAACTCGTCCGCATCAAACGGCAAGTGCTGTTTGTTGAGAAAAACGTGAACATCCAGTCCCATAACTATTTTCCAATATTAGTGCCGCCGAACTGGCCACCGACCGCTAGCCACTATTCACTGGCCACTACTTAATCACTCCCCGCTCACTCGCTTCAATAAATCGGATCAGCGTCTCCACATCTTCGCCGCGGTCCGGTTCCGACTTCAGCTTCTCCAGCGCCTGCGAAGTGTTGAGCTTGGATGCGAGCAAAACTTTGTACGCATGATGGATCTTACGGATACGTTCCTTGCTGAAGCCGCGGCGTTCGAGCCCCAGTGCATTCAGGCCATAGGCATGAGTATCGCGGGCGGCAGCGGTCTTGGAAAATGGCAGCACGTCCCGGGTGACGGTTGTGCCTCCGCCGATGTAGGCATGCGTCCCAATGCGAACGAATTGGTGAACCGGGCACAGCGCGCCCACGACCGCCCAGTCTTCAACGGTAACGTGGCCGCCGAGTGTGGCGCCGTTAGCCAGGATTACGCGATCTCCGATCACGCAGTCATGCGCGACGTGCGCGTAAGCCATAATCAGCGTGTGGTTGCCGACACGCGTCAACCCACCCCCTTTCGCGGTCCCGCGGCTAATGGTGACGGCTTCGCGGATCACGTTGTGGTCGCCAATCTCGAGACGGGTGGGCTCGCCCGCGTAACTCAAATCCTGGGGCGCCATGCCCACGGACGCAAACGGAAAAAAGCGGTTGCCCGCGCCGATCGTGGTCGGCCCTTCGATGGCTACGTGGGAGAGCAGCTCACAATCTTTTCCGACTTCGACCTGGGGCCCGATCACACAATATGGGCCAATCTTGCAGGACGAATGGACTTTAGCGAGTGGGCTGACAATGGCGGTGACGTGGACGTTGGCTGGGTCGATCTGTGCTTGGGTCATTCGTTGCGCTTTATGATATCCGTAGGCCTAGCCCAGCCCTCCGCGTTCTTCTTCCTCGGCATCGTCGCCAGTGCCTCCCATTCCACGCGCGCGATCCACAAGCTGGCAGGTCACGATAGCGTCCGCGACGCGCTTATTGCCAACGTATGCAGCGCCCGCCATACGCACTGCAAAGGTTCGCGGCGTGCCGCGCCAGGTTTTTACTTCCACTTCCAGCCGCAATTGATCACCGGGAACTACAGGACACCGGAAACGGGCCTTCTCGATTCCCGTAAATACCATCAGTTTCTCGCTGCGGTCCTCCACCTCGGTAAGTAAGAGCGCGCCTCCAGCCTGCGCGATCGCTTCCACGATGAGTACTCCCGGCATGATGGGCAGGCCGGGGAAGTGCCCGGCAAAAAACGGCTCATTGATGGTGACATTTTTGATGGCCACAATCCGCTGTTTCCGGGTAAGGTCAATCACACGATCGATCAGCAGAAACGGAAAACGGTGAGGCAGGATGCCCTGAATATCATGAATATCCAGCGAGATCCTGGAGGCCTCCGAAATCTCGGTCGCAGGGTGAGTTGTGTCAGTCATTGCTAGTCTCGTTGAGTGCGACGATTATACTGTACCGCGCCTTGAGTTCCGCTCTGAGGTGTAAGACCACAGATGAAGAAACCGCAGAAGAAACCATCGTCCGTGGCCATTCCGGCTGAAGCGGCGATCCGCTTACATTATTTCAACGAGCGAAAAGACGAGATTGTCCAAACCGTCCGCCAACTGGTGGAAATCGAATCACCCAGCGACAACAAGCAAGCCGTCGACCGTCTGGGATCGATGCTTGCGGGCAGGTTCGAAGGACTTGGCGGACACTCAAAATTTCATCGCAGCCAGGACTTCGGCGACCATTTGCAAGTAGATTTCCCCGGCAAGCGCCGCGGCAAACCAGTTTTGCTGCTGGGGCATATCGATACTGTCTACCCGCTTGGCGCTTTGGCGAATATGCCTTGCCGTATCGCCGATGGCCGCCTGCGAGGACCAGGCGCTCTCGACATGAAATCGGGAATCGGCCTGATGCTGCATGCCATCGAGGCACTTCGAACATGGCACAACGACGCCTTGCCACGTCCCGTGACCGTCCTGCTGGTTTCTGATGAAGAAGTTGGCAGCGATTCTTCCCGTCGAATCACGGAGAGTCTCGCCAAGAACTCGGCAGCCGTGCTGGTGCTGGAGCCATCCTATGGGCTGCATGGGGCGGTAAAAACGGCCCGCAAGGGCGTGGGAGAATACACACTCAAGGTGACCGGGAAAGCTGCGCACTCAGGACTCGATTTCGAAAAGGGCGAGAGCGCGATTCTCGAGCTGGCCAAACAAATCGTGGTAATTTCCAAGCTCGTCGACCTGAAGCGCGGGCTAACTCTCAACGTGGGCATAATCTCCGGAGGCACTCGGACCAATGTCATTCCCGCCGAAGCTACAGCCTCGCTCGATGTGCGCATTGCCCGCATGAAAGATGCCGCAGGCATCGACCGCATGCTGCGGTCGCTGAAGCCGTTCAATCGCAAGTGCAAGCTGCAAATTACGGGAAGCATCAATCGTCCGCCAATGGAGCGGACCCCGGGCGTGGCCGCGCTTTACCGGAAAGCAGCAGAGATTGCCCGTGCGCTCGGCTGGAAGCTCGAAGAAGCGGCGGTCGGCGGCGGGTCGGATGGAAACTTCACGGCGGGCTTGGGGATTCCGACCTTAGACGGCCTCGGTGGCGTTGGCGAAGGCGCTCACGCCACGCACGAATTCATCATTATTTCTGAACTGCCACGTCGAGCAGCACTCCTGGCCGGACTGATCGAACAAGTGTAGGCGCGGGCGTCCTCGCCCGTGCGCGGCTTGTAGTAGTGGCTCAGTTTGATTGTCATCCTGAACAAGCGTTTTTTGCGCAGTGAAGGATCTAGGCGAGTCGCGCGAAGCGTCGCGTTCTTTGCGACGCAATAATCGCGCGTTCGGCTCGCTTCTACCTCAAACTGAGCCACTACCAGGCTTATGCTTTTTTGACTCGGGACTAAGGGAAGCCTAGAATTTCCACAGGGGTGTTTTGCGAGTCCAACACTCGCTCACCAAAGCACTTGGCGAACCCCGCAGAGAGGTCTCCACATGCTTGGAAAATTGGGTTTGCCAGAAATTCTGCTTATCCTGGCGATCGCGCTTCTCATTTTCGGACCCAGCAAACTCGCTGATTTGGGTAAAGGTCTGGGCGAAGGCATCAAGAACTTCAAGTCGGCGGTAAAAAACGGAGAAGAGGATTCCGAGAAGAAGTCGTAAGTCAGAACCTGCGTCGAAACTCTAAAACGCGCGGTGTTCTTTGAGCATGCGGTAGACCAACGCCACCGGTAATCCCACCACATTGAAATAGTCCCCCTCGATGCGAGAGATCCAGCGCGAAGCGACGCCCTGGATGCCGTACGCGCCGGCTTTGTCCATCGGTTCGCGAGTGGCTATATACGAGCAGATGTCTTCTTCGCTCAATTTTGCGACAGTCACCGATGTCGTCTCCGAACGCTTGTCCTCGAAGCCTGTTTTCGGTTCGCGGTTTGAAGCTCCGAGCGGGCCAGCCAGGCACACGGCAGTCGTCACCTGGTGCTTGCGGCCAGAGAGCAGGCGCAGCATGCGAGCCGCGTCGGCCTCTTCACGAGGCTTGCCAAGAATTTCGCCGTCTACAATTACGATGGTATCGGCTCCCAGTACAAAATCGTTGGGATTCTCATGAAACACGGCTAACGTTTTCTCCCACGCCATGCGCGCGACAAACTCGCTTGGATTTTCTCCCTTCAGGGGTACCTCTGGAATATTTGTCGGGCGGGTTATGAAGGCAATACCGGCATTGCGCAGAAGTTCCTGGCGGCGCGGAGAAGCGGAGGCCAAGACCAGCGCCGCCATTAGCGACTGCCCACCATTCCACGAACCGATTCAATCAGCTTGGCGGAGTCGTAGCCGATGCCATTTTTGAATACGATCTCGACGTTCTCAATGTCCTCGATCTTTTGCGAGGGATCGCCTTTGACCACGACTAAATCCGCCTGCTTGCCGGGGGCGATAGTTCCGACCTTATCGGCCTCGCCCAAATACTGCGCGCCGTTATAGGTCGATATGTGGATGGCTTCTAGTGTGGTGAATCCTGCTTCCACCAAGAGTTCGACTTCGCGCTGATCGCCAAATCCGGCGATCACCCCGCCCATTCCAGTGGGATCGAGTCCCGCCAGAAGCAGGCCCCCGGATTTCACGAACTCGT
Source organism: Acidobacteriota bacterium (assembly GCA_013290025.1). Classification (GTDB taxonomy): domain Bacteria; phylum Acidobacteriota; class Terriglobia; order Terriglobales; family Acidobacteriaceae; genus JABCYV01. The sequence goes on along the minus strand of JABCYV010000049.1, from coordinate 4,239 downwards.
GCTCGAATTGCATTTCTTGCTTGAAGGCGGCGGACCAGGGGGATCCGTCCGTGCCGTAACGCTTTCGGAGCAAGGTCTGATCGCTGGCGCGAAGCTTGTTGGTAAGCACGGCACTACGCGCCTCTGGAGTCAAGGCCTCGAGCACGCGACGCTGCATGGTGGGCCGCCCCGGCACGTCCATCTCGAACACCGGCAGGGTAGAAGTCACAGCCACGTGATGGTGCACGAGATCGAGGATCATCTCGCGCACCGGCCCCGACTGCACGTCGAGTTTGCCGTAACGCTGAATGTCATCGGGAATGTCGGGACACTCGCCGGGTTTCTTCTCGGCGAAGAATTCAGTATCTACGACGAGGCCGTGCTCCAGGTCATCAATTCCCAGCGCTGCCGCCTCGCGGAATCCGACGGAGCACAAATGCCCCGTGACCTTCGCGCCGCGCTTGTGTGCCGCGGTAATGGCGGCCGAAAGCTCCTCGGGGGTGATGAACATGTAAGCCTTGAAGTTATCTACTCCCTCGTCCATCCAGTAATTGACTGTTTTCGTCGCGTCTTCAGGACCGGTGAGTTGGTGCAGCTGCACGGCAAAAGCTCCTGGGCCCTCGAGATAAGGGCCGGTTACATGCATTTTGGGGCCGGGAATCTTGCCGGCGTCAATTTGTTTCTTGGTTTCTAGATCGGTGTAAGGCTCGAGCGAACCAGTCGTGCGGATTGTGGTTACGCCCCCAGCCAGATAAAGCCGGGGAAAGCTGTACGCCATCTCCCCGAAGATGACGTTACCCATGGGATAAAACATGTGGTCGTGCATGCCCACCAGGCCGGGGATCACAGTGTAGCCGTGCAGATCCATGATTTGCGCGTTGGCTGGAATCTTCGCCACGCCTGCCTCCGAGAGCGATTCGATCTTCCCCTTGGACAAAATAATGGTCTGGTCATCGCGAGCTGCAGCTCCGGATCCATCAATCACGCGGACGTGAGCCAGCGCCACCACTGGCGCGTCCACCTTCACGAACTCTTTGACTTCAGGAGACAGAGTCTGAGCCGCAACCAGCGAGCACGAACCGAGCAAGACGAAAATTAGGACGTTGCGCATGATTTTATCCGGAAACCGCAGCGCAGGATTGTACCTCACAGGGTTTCACGACTTGGCAGCCACAAGATCGGAAACAATCCACCCATTCATCGGGTTTGCCCTGCCACAGTCCAGGCATGCGGTGACATCAAACCGGGTGCTGCAGTGTGGGCAGACAGCCTGTGTCTCGAAGGTGTCAAAGGGCTGAGCACACTGGCCGCACTTCCAAAAGCCTCCAAGTGGAGGCGCGGTTTGGCAACACGGACACGCATATCCCAGGCGGCGCGGCAGCTTTCCCAACCGAGATAGCGCCCTCGCGTGTTGAAGCCCTCGCCAGCAATTGGTCAAGATGAACACGGAAAGGATGCCGAACCAGAGCGAGTGTATCCATATAGCCAGAGCGATCAACCCAACCACACCTGCAAAACCGATGAATGTGGTGACCATCAGGCTGCGGGCGCGCCCCACTACGAACCATAACAGCGAGCGAAGAATCTGGCCGCCATCCAGTGGATAAATGGGCAGCATATTGAAAATGAGCAGGCTGAGGTTCATGAACCATACAGCCTGAAGCAGGGCGTGAGCATTGGGCATCGCGGCGGCCCAGCCCAGGTCCCGGCTCAGAAAGCCGAGCCCCGTCAGAATTGGAAGCAGCGCGACATTTACTAATGGGCCGGCGGCGATACTCCAAAGTGTGGCGCCCGGCCGCGGCGGCGGATCAACATATGCCACTCCGCCGAGAGGCCACAGCACGATGCGGTTTGCGTTTCCCCCCACCTGGCGGCAGGCCAGCGCGTGGCCGTACTCGTGAAGCATCACAATCAGAAACAGCGAAACGTACTCCAGAAAGTTCCAGGTGAGCGACGAATAGGTCCTCGTCCGGCCATTGATTTCATACGCGGCCACCAAAAACCAGGACCAATGCAAAAACAAGTCGATGCCGGCGAAGCGGAACAGACGCACTGACCCATTCTGAAGGCTCGGCATGGAGGATTTATATCACGGGAGTTAGCTGCGGCTCTGATCAGGTGGAAGAGCGATCATTTACGGCCCAGGTGGGATCGAGATTTCAGACCCCTTCTGACGGCGGCTCAGACAAATGAACCTTGCGCGAGGAATTACCGCCCAGTTCGCTCCGCAGTGACTTGAGAAACGGCTTTCCTGTCGCCTCCAATTTCCGCTGCAGGCGTTCCGTGCAATCGCAGTCACCGCAAGCCCACGGCTCCGAACCGTTCTGATCCCGGCAGCGCCGCCGGTCATGCGCATCCTGCACCCTCGTCAGTTCGAAATACCGCTCCCAATAGGGCCGCTCTTCCTGCAGAGGAGTGGGGCAATAGCACACCTCAACCCAGCGAGCCGTTTCGTCCGGACAAAGTCTGGCGTCTTTCATGTTCCGCAGATATTCGCCTTCGGCCACTGACCCTTCGCCCAGAGTCCCATCGTCGATTGCTTGGAGAAGCGCCTGCCTACAACCGGGCTTTACTCGTGCTCGCACTAGATAGCGCATGCTTCTATTTTATTCCTTCATGTCAGATTCGGGACACCGAAGTCTGACACCCGACGCCTGAGGTCCGAGGTCACCCCTGTTAGAATCAGGCGTTGACCGCTGTAGCCATGGACGCCAGTCTTCTCCGCAATTTCGCGATCATTGCGCATATTGATCACGGCAAATCGACCCTGGCTGACCGCCTGCTGGAATTGACTGGGTCGTTGACTGCCCGTGAGATGCAGGCCCAGGTGCTTGACTCCATGGACCTGGAGCGGGAGCGCGGCATCACCATCAAGGCGCACGCCGTCCGCATGATGTACACCGCGCACGACGGTCAGACCTATCAGCTCAACCTGATTGACACTCCGGGCCACGTGGATTTTTCCTATGAAGTTTCGCGTTCACTGGCATCGTGCGAGGGCGCGCTGCTGATCGTTGATGCGTCGCAGGGCGTCGAAGCGCAGACGCTGGCTAACGCCTACCTCGCGATTAACAATGGCCTCGAGATCATCCCCGTCATCAACAAAATTGACCTGCCCAGCGCCGATGTTGAGCGCACCAAAGAAATGATCGAAGGCGCTGTCGGCCTGGACGCTTCGGATGCCGTCCTCATCAGCGCGAAGACCGGCCAAGGCGTGCCCGATGTGCTTGAAGCCATCGTGAAACGCGTTCCGCCGCCAAAGGGGAATCCTGAAAACCGGCTGCAGGCGCTGATCTTCGACTCCTGGTTCGACCCCTACCGCGGCGTGATTGTCCTGACCCGCGTGTTCCAAGGGACGCTGCGCAAGGGGCAAAGAATCCGTCTCATGTGGAACGGCCGCGTCCTCGATGTGGAAGCCCTCGGCGTGCTGACTCCAAAGCCGGTGGAAATCGAAGAACTGCGGGCCGGCGAGGTCGGCTTTCTCATCGCCAATATCAAGAACGTCGCGGACACGAAGATCGGCGACACCATCACGGACGATGCGAATCCCGCCATCGAGCCCCTACCAGGTTTTGAAGAAATCAAGCCCATGGTATTCGCCGGACTTTACACCGTCGATGCCCACGAGCACACCCAACTGCGAGAAGCCCTGGAAAAACTCCGGCTCAACGACTCGTCTTTCTTCTACGAGCCGGAGAGTTCGGTTGCACTGGGTTTCGGCTTCCGCTGCGGCTTTCTCGGCTTGCTCCACATGGAAATCATCCAGGAACGCCTCGAGCGCGAATTCAACCTCGAACTGATCACCACGGCGCCTGGTGTCCGCTACAAAATCACCAAAACGGATGGCACTCTGATCGAGGTAGACAATCCGTCGCGCTGGCCCGAGCCAAGCGAAATTGCCAAGGTTCAGGAGCCGGTGATCCTGGCCACCATCCTCACCAACGAGGAATATGTGGGCGGAATTCTGAAGCTGGTCGAGGAAAAACGTGGCAAGCAGAAGACCTTTGAGTATGTGAGTTCGTCGCGCGTCATGCTGCACTATGAGCTGCCGCTGAACGAAATCGTGCTCGACTTTTATGATCGCTTGAAATCCGTCTCCCGTGGTTACGCTTCCCTCGACTACCACTTGGCGGATTACTGGGAATCGCCCATGGTAAAGCTCGACATTCTGGTGGCCGGCGAGCCGGTGGACGCTCTCTCGATCATTGTGCACCGCGATTTCGCCTACGAACGAGGCAAGGCGCTGGTCTCCAAAATGCG
>JABCYV010000048.1 GCA_013290025.1 Acidobacteriota bacterium | reverse complement strand
CTGGAGCACTCTGAAGGTAGTATCGGAGCCGATGTCAGCGCTCGCTCGCAATTCTGAGAGAGATGGTCGGACTCGGACAACGAACGAGAACTGCACCGCGAACGAGTCTTGGACTCGAACTAAATACCCCTACGACGGCAAAGGGCTTCTTGCTTCAATCGGTAGTGTTTTTGCCCAGAGCTTGTTTGGCCCAAATTCTGGAACGCAAGGTCTTGCGGACTTTTTAGGCCAGTACTCCAATGAACCCGGGGGGGTTGATGTGCTGGCTTTTAGCGGAGGAGCCCAAACACTCAGTAGTGGCATCCAGTCAGGTGAGATATCGAAAAGCAACATCGCTAGCATTACGTATCTCTCACCTGGACTGGGCCCGGGTGGTTCACTCAGTCAAGTCGGTAGCACGCAGACCTTTCATGGAAGCGGTATCAAAGACTTTATCGCGACGTTTTTTACTCGCGCAAGCGGCGCGAACCTTGGCCCCTCTGTTGCCAAGGGGCATAGTTTCAGTAGTGAGTTTCAAAGTCCCGAGGTGCAGGATCGCTTGCAGAGTCTTGAGGGGACGCCAAGGCCCTGCCCAGATTTGCTATTTAATCTCTTCGGTTTTGCATACCTATACGTAGATTTTTATCCCCAGGAGTACAACCTGATGATTTCGAACTATGGTGTTATCATTGACTTTTTACTCGGCGGGAACATCCCAGGCAATGGCAAAAAATGAGCTTATTCTGTGCTGTACATCACTTGCAGGTTCGATTCGATTCCGAAGGAGCCCTTGGCTGAGCGAAATGGCGGCAATATGACATGAAAGTAGCTAGAACTTTTCTCAGCTTTTCCGTTTTGTTCGTTTTCTCGCTCGGATGCAAGGCAGATCACAAGCAAAACCCACCGGTGCCTTCGCTCACATTGGATATCAGAACCCTTGGATTTATTCCCCTAACCCAGCAAGACTGGGAGAAGCTGGACAAAGGAATCTCTATAGCCAGGGACGCCCAGTTTTTGGAATCCCAAGACCCTCACGTTCAAGTCAGTTTCATCTCCAACGATACAGTGGTAGTTTCTTGGACCCGCGGCTCGAAATCCGAGCCTCGTTGGGAAGACCCCTTGTTTCTGACCGGGGTGTTTATCGACACTAAAACTGGCTCGATTAGATTTCGTCAAGACTGGCTAACGCACAAGCGCAAAAGAAATAGTAATCTTGCGGATACGGAGGGCAGGATACTTCCGGCGAGCAATGGGCGTTTCATTGTTCACGCGAACGGAGAGCTGCAGCTTTATTCGTCCGATTTCCTTCCGTCTCAGAGCTTTGAAGTTCCAGCGGACGGCGGGTATTGGTCCGTTAGGGTGCTGCCCGGGGGAAAACGGCTTTTCCTGCGACATGAATCACCGATGGGAATTGCGTATTCTTGGTTAGATGTGGACGGCTTTCAATCGCTGCGCTCTGAACCTGCCCCACCGAGCGGTCTAGATTTTGATCCACGCAACACTGTGGTGCCATTCGACAGCGGGTTTTATATTGTGGTTGGAAAGTCCCTGCACGCAATACCGGCGGTCGCGGGCCCAACGATTGCGTGTGAGCCATCACTTTGCCGGAACAGTTCATTTACACTGCGGGCCTCCATTTTGGACCAGCAACGGGTTGCACTGCTAGGTTCCGAAGGCGTAGCCGTATATACGCACGATGCACAGCCGACATGGTCCAAGATTGGCACAGGAGTGCGGAACGGATTTGATATCACGGAATCACTTAACGGTCAGCGAGTGGCTGTGAGAGCGTTTGGGGAGGAGAAGAGCGCGACATTTGACGGTCATCCCCTCGCAAAAGGTCCAAATTATCTTATCTATGAGTCAGACCGCCCTGATCTTCTATTTTTCGTGCACCCACAGCGTGAGTGGGAGGCTGGCGACGCTCTGTCGCCCGATGGTACAAAATTTGCCGTTCTCAGCGGAACGCAGCTCCAAATTTACGAAGTCCCATTGATGGGGACGCCACAAAAGTAGGCAAAGAGTTTAGATTGGCCTGAGATCGTTTGCAAGGCCATCCGTGCGGGAGCCTGGAGTTAACTTATGTCTCTTCTCCTTCTGTTTTCCATCCTTTTGCTCAAAGGGCTTATCTCAGCAAAAACGGCAAATCTGAGCGTCCTTGCGACACCGGCACAACGCACATACACATCGCCGACCAAGTTCGACCCCAATCGTGATGCTTTCGAAGATCTTGCTGCAGCCACTGAAGAAGCGAAGAAGACCCAGCGGAATGTTCTCATAGAAATTGGCGGAGAGTGGTGCCTGTGGTGCCATATCATGGATTCATTCTATGAAGAGAATCCTGATCTGCTCGCCCTGCGAGACCGGAACTATGTTCTCTTAAAGGCTGATGTGAGTGAAGGGCACACAAATTCGGAATTCCTGTCGCATTTTCCACGGATTGATGGTGTCCCGCACATCTTCATTGTGGATTCAAAGGGGAAACTCATTCGCTCCGAAGACACCAGCGAGTTGGAGGAAGGAGAGACGTACAATCTCGAACGCTTCAGAAAATTCCTGGAGAAATATGCACCAAAGAAACGTGGAAGCATCAACTAGTTTGTGACCCGCCCCTAGCTCCGCGCACGGAATCATACGACACCAAAATCACTTTCTTCTAAGCCGCTCTTGATGTCATTCGAACTCTCCGTCCTTCAAATCCCGTAGCCGTTCTGCGGGGGGATAACCAAACTGGTCGACGGATCCGGGGTGCGTTTCAGCAAACCGGGCAAGCGCCCGGGGCGACATTGTTGCGACACGTTCGATGTCATCTGGCAACCACCGATCCAGAACCACGTTCGTTCCGCAAACGCAGCTGAAATATGCAGGCCAGCTGTGTGCTCTCAACCGAACGCCCTGCTGACAGACCGGGCATCCGGCGGTGATATTGACGTGCCACGATGGGAGATCGAGGAAGTGCCGCCACAACCAGCGCATCCGCTTTTCCCACTCGACGCGCTGTTGTTCTGCGCTAAGTGCAGCAAAGCGCTGCTTCCTGTGTTTTCTCTCGTTCTGCCTGTGTTCCGCGTATGTCATCCCGGTCCTCGTTGAATATGCCGATAAACTCATCACCCAGGCTCGGTCTCATGCCGGAGTTCTCAATCCAGCGAATAGCGTCGGTCTGCGTGGCACAAAGACGACTCCGCTCGACTCCGTTGACGATGATGCGCGCCCGTCTCACTGAATCGCCTCGCTTCCGGGCGTGATGCGAAACAGCTCCTTCGGCAAATCTGCTGCCAGCTCACCATCGCGCAACACTTCCTCGACAGTCAAGTCGCCGCAAAAGTTCAGCGCGACGTAATCGCGAAGCGTGATGCGTTCTGGCGGGAGATTGTTGAGCATCCAATCTAGCAAACGATTTCCTGTTGTTTTTCTCATCGCGCACGTTTTCCGATGCGGAGTGGCCGCGTCCAGATCGACGGCTCCTCCCTTTTAATGTCGAGCTTCAGTTCGTCCGGCTTCTTGAAGCCGAGTGCCTCTTCGCAGCTCTCTAGGAGCTTCGGCAGGTCCGTCTCCGAAACTTCAGGGGCATCACCGATGTCCCAGCATGCCGCGTCGTGATTGCGACGGTGCGGCATGCCCGTCGCTTTTATTTCGTCCAGCAACGGTGCAGCTTGTTTCGCCAGCGGCACGAGCTTCTTTGGAGTCTTCATTATGACTTCCACCACGACGTCGCCTTTCCGGCGTCCATACAGTTTTGGGTCCGTTGACGCCGGGCATCCGAAAAGTCTGCGCTCAATCGTTCTCGCTTTCGCGAATTCGGCTTCGATGCGCACTTGACGGCGTTGTCGCTCCGCGATGACACGGTCCTCTTGGAGGCGTTTAATGATTTCGGAAATGCTCATTGGCGCACTGCCTTAAGCCCGTGTTCGCGAAGACCAATCAGCAGGTCATAGACGAAGCGATGCTCGACGGCGAGCGACTGCCCGAAGTAGTGGGCGTCAGATTGAATATGGTCTGCGAGGAATTCAAACGCGGCAGGAGTCAAGGGAGTGAAAAGCCAAATCGTTCCTTCGTCGCGGACTATGAAATCGATACGTCTGACCGCTTGTACTTCTTGCCTCGTTTCATTAACTGAGTTCATTTGATCCTCCTTCGGGATTTTGTGCACACACTTTGGGAATTATTGAAGATCAGGAACGTGCTGCGGAGCCTGAATGCTCGCTACTGGATCAATTCAGCGGGAGCAGGCGACGATTTCTGAGGTTCGGCCCACAGTAAATCATCGCCGACAAGTGCTCGAAGGGCCTGATGCGTTGTCCAAAAGTCTCCAATGGAACCCCATTCGCCCCTGAGGAAAAACAATAAATTCAAAACTCTTCCCAACGACAGATTCGTGTACGCACCTTCAGGGCCGGGAATCGCCTGCTCTAACCTTTTATTAGCCGTTTTCAAGATTTGTTCGTAGACATTCTGCCGTACAGCGTTCTCAATAATCATTTCTCTCTCCGAAAGATAGTTGTTATCGAGAGTCGCCAGAAGCTTTTAAAGGGAAATGGCTGCTAAAGGTGGGTTTTTGCCCCTACTAGGCCGCATCCCTCCAAGATTCTGGAGGCTGGCACCGTGACCTTGTCTCTGGCTCGGTTGCCGGGCAGCAAACTCTGCTGCCACTCTTGATACGCGAAAAGAATACGTCAACTGAGGAGTTCTGACAACGGTACGAAAGTTTTTGGGTACTACTCTCTGATCACAAATGATCGCAATATAAGGATAGAGGGATGCAGCGGCCCGGGCTTCAGACAAGGCCGGGATGGCGGCCGAGACAGTCTAAAGAAAAGTCTTGACATGAGATATCATTTATGATATCATTTTTGTGAAATGGTTAAGGAAATCACAAAAGACTTCATACTCCGGCTGCCACCCGAGTTGTTTAAGCAACTGGAGCATGAGGTCAAGGTGCAGAGATCCAGTCGCACGAAGCTTTTGCGTCAGGTTCTCACTGAGTATCTGAACGGGAAGCAACTTGATCGCGATTTCGAACGAGATTTCAACAGTGAAAGCACAAAGGAGGTGGTACCGAAGGCGAAAGCTGCAACCCAGAAGTAACCGAGCATAGAAAGTCTCAAGAGTAGTTTAAGCATCCAGAGTGTCAACGCAGTCTGCTGACAGCCAGACGAGGACCGAAAGGTTCCACGTTGGTTCCCGAGCCTGATTTCATCAGGCAGAGGCGGCTCAATCCCGAGCCAGATGCGGCCACCGGGGCAAAAATCACCGGAGCTTTGAATCCAGAACATTTGAATTGATCTGACTGACGCATTTGTGTGCGCGTCGGCGGGAAGCAGGAGAACCACGAGGAGATGATTATGAGTCAAACTGCTCTCATACCCGGCGTCGAGCCGTTCATTCTTGAACCGCCCCTCGCGTCGGTCTCATTCAAGGACGCTCGTCTGCTAGAGCCCCTCCACAGGGAGTACACGGTTCATCAAGGCCAAACGTCTTTTTTGTGTGCACCGGCGTCGTCAGTCCGAGTCCCGACCTATATGCACTTCGAGGAAGCTCTCAAGCCAGACCTGAGCGTGCAATTTCCGGGCATCCGCAACGTGCCAAGCCGCGTCACGATTAAACAAACGAATAATTTGATTCGTCCGGCATCTCGGACTGGCGTTGTGTGGCACACAATTGGCCTACACGGCGACGAAAATCATCTGCGCTTCCATCACATCAATGACAAGGCTAACTTGTGCGACGTTCCTCCTCTGTTGCGCTGTCAGGTGCCGCCTCTCGTGAACTTCGGTAGCACTCGCGAAGACATCAAAAGCGAGAGCAAGACATCAGAGGATACTGTCAGGCAGTTGCAGCAGGTCTACGAGCGAAGTGCAGATTATGAAACACACTGGTCATCCGAGCTGCAGGACGAATGGAACGATGACCTCAAGGCACTGAAGATGCCTGCGGAACTGACTTCCGTAATCTCGCAAAATTTTGGCATCAAGAAGTGGGAGAGCGACGAAGCTTATGAACGTGCCATGAAGCACGAAGGTGACTTGGCCGAGAGACAACGGTTAGGGGAAGAAAAATATGAATACCGCTCCTTAGGCACGAACGACTCCGCCGACACGAATCGAAGCACTGATTACGATAATGGCATCTGGAGTGATGATGAGGGTGGCAACGCAGGATTCGACCGTGGCGGAGACCATATCACCAATGAAGGCATGCGCAAGACTCAAGGTGACCGCCCCAATGACCATCAGGAGCGCAAGCATTGGTTCCCGTGGTTCCGCGCTATCTTGAATGAAGAGGGCTGGACCGCCGTCCAGTGGGTGCCGGAGGGATTTACCCCCATTGGAATGTGGACGCCGGAACGCGAAGCCGAGATTCGCAATCATCCGAAGTTCCCTGCGCTCGTTGCGCTGTATCAAGTCCTGTTTAGCGGCCGGTCCATCGAAGAATTGGATATCGACAAAGACCCCAACACCGCAGCGAAATGGCTCGCTAGGGCTAAAGATTTCAAAGCTCCACTCGACTGCATCCCAGAATCTGACTGGCAAAAGGCAATCGGACATTATGCCTGTACAGTTGTATTAAACAATCGTGGCACCTTGAAGATTTTGGCTCCGCTCGATGCCCCTATTGCAGATGCGGTCACAGCGTTCAATAAAGAACGGCAGAAGGCACGACGCAAGGCTATCGACAATGCCAGACAAGATGCCAAGGCCAAAAGGCTCGGCAAGAAGGCCACCAAGTCGCTCATCGAGGAGTGTGTCAAGCGAATCGACGAGGCTTATGACGGGGTCCTGATAATGTCCCATAGGGGCATTACTATCAACGACTTGGATGACGTGACTCCTGCCGAGGTCATCTTTTCCGCTATTAGTAGAGGGCAACCACAACACTAGCTAATCTGAGAATTGGCGGCGGTGCCGGAAATTGAAAGGAGACGCTGTGACTTATTTCACAAAATCAGGAAGCTCGCCGACGGGCGCGGCTGAAAACCCTCCCGCCAGCTCTCCTTCCTGATCGACTTATCAAATTTTGAATTTCGGGCATGGTCTTCATTGACCGTGAAAGGGTTCAAGTCCCTTTAGCAGTACCCGTTGGGCCGGGCTCGGCAGGGCGGGGCGCGGCTAGGCAAGTCGCGGCTACGCGAGGCAGGGTTAGCAAATGGGGGTTTTCCTCGGGGAATCCTCAGAATCTCTGGAATAAAGCGGTGACCGACCGGGCCAGCCAAGGCCGCGCGGAGCGCGAAGGCGCAGGAGAAGAACTATGTCAATTCGAGCAAAGCAGTTGAGACCGTATGTTTATACCATGGAGATTTCCCCGAAGGCGAAGCAGCAGTTAGCAGAGGCGCTGGCTACCGAGGAGTCCTTCATCATCCATCCCGCTGGTGAACGCGCCGACGAATTAAGCAAGACCGTTCGCGTTGTCCAGCTTGCACAGCAAGATTTCGATGTCATCGTAACCCCTAGCGCGGCAGCTCCCCTCAAAGAGTTCTTTCAATTACTCGAGTCCCCGGCCGCTAGCTTCAGCCCCATGCTGATTGTCCATCCCGACAAACCAGAGCACGCACAAGGAGCCATAGACTTCAAGCAAAAACAGAAACAAGAATCGAAGCTTATCAGGACATGGTGGCCGAAGCGCATCGTCAATGGCGTGCCCGACGCCGATGGCCAGTGGTTCCGCAATAGGAACTGGGAGCTGCAAATCATCAAAGAGACGATGGAGAGATATATGGACTCCATCATCGTCGAGGAACGCACCGGATACCACTGCCAGCACTATTGGGAAATCAAGGTGTGGCGCTTGAAGGACGGTTCGATTCTTGAGAACCCTTCGGGACATTCGACCATCGGCTGCACCGAGTTCGATGAAGAAATGGCGGAACGGAATGTTGGCAAAGTTGGCGGTGTCTGGGAGGCTCCGAACAACCTGTCACATTTCCAAATTCGTTCTGAGGCGGTGCGAGGTCTTGTCGTCAATCTCTGCCCGTACGACTTCGTCGAGGAATTCCCCGAGTTGGCCGCAGCCATGGGCGTCAAGAAGCTGGAAGCTGCACCAGAGAGTAACGAAAAGAATATTCAAATTGACGACCGAGAGGTCACGGATTGTAATCATGCAAGTTGAAGGCGCGATTAGTTGGGGCGAATACTCCGAGGGTTGGTATGCCAGGTGCACCTTCAAGTGTCCGCTCTGTGGCAAGAGACATGTCGTCAAGCAACAAGGAAAGGGCAGTCTACCGAAGGTGTTCTCGGTCGACTGCAAGAATGGACTCGGCGCTGTAGAAATTGTTCCGTATCAACATTAGTTTGAAGTTGGCGTTCATACCCGTCAAGCCTTCGAAGTTCAGGCGATCAAAGGGTTACAGCCAAAACGAAAGGTGGTGAAGGACTCGGCAACGCCGGGCCTACTTTAGATACATAGGTGGTTTTATGAGTAAAACAAAGCAAGGAGTCTTGAAGAGTTGGCACCCTTTGAAGGGTTTCGGCACGGTTGTGGTGACACGCCACGAAGCATATTTCCTACACACTACGAACGTCGTTGAAGGGCCAGAGTACCCGGCGTTGGGTTCGACCGTCTACTTCGATGTTGCTCCTGCGTTCTGTAACGGAAAGCTGCCGCAGGCGGTTAATGCGGTCATTGTTGAGCCTGTTGCAGGGGGTGCTCTGTGAGCGACCTTAATACTCAGCTGCAACAACAGATTTCGACCAGCCCTTTGGCGCAATGTTTGCTGCCGGCTCAGTCTCAGCTTATGGCGGTTGCGCTCCGTTGCCTTGAGAAGGGCTGGTACGTGTTCCCTCTGGGCGAAAGGTCCAAGACGCCTGACGGTGCGCTGGCACCAAACGGATTCAACTCATCCTCGAATGACCCGAACCAGATTCGCGAGTGGTGGACGATAAGTCCCAACGCCAACATCGGCATCGACCTAGGCCGCAGCAACTTGACCGTGCTCGATTTCGATAACGGGAACCCCCCAGTTGAACTTGAATTGCCAAAGACGCTCCAGGTCAACACCAGTCGGGGCACTCACGTTTACCTGCAAGGTCTATCGAAGCAGGGTGACATGCACTTCAACGGTGTTCACGTTGGTGAAATCAAGTCGGTGGGTGGCTACGTCTTGTCGCCGTTCTCGGGTCACCCGACTGGCGCTGTTTACTCTGTTGCGGTTCAGGCGGCGATTGCTGCTATCCCGGAAGGGTTGATTGACCGACTCCGCCCGGAGCGTAGACCCTCGCCGACCATCAAAGGCGAGAAGATTCCGCGGGGCTCGCACGATACAGAATTGACCCGAATTGCCGGGAAACTTCGTCACGACGGCCTGGAAGAGAATGCCATCGCTAATGCTCTAATCGAAGTCTGCGAAAAGCGCTGCGAGAATTACGGTAGCGATTACAGGGAAATGTGCGAAAAGATTGCGAAGTCGGTTTGTCGCTACCCAGTCGGAAGAGATGAAACTATCAATTTCAGCGGGGTTCCGGTTTCCACGTCATCGATTCCAGCCATTAACGAGCCCGCCGGCGCGCAGTCTAAAGTCGAAATCGTGGACGAATTCTCCGTGGATACGATTCCTGCTTTCCAGCCACACTGGGTGACGGGCATCTACAAGAAGTTCGTCGATGTGATTACACGCGGCACGACGATGACTCCTCAGTTTGCGTTCTTAGCTGCGAAGGTCGTGGTCGGCGCGAAGATGGCAGGCAAGGTGAAGTTTGAAAACCTTGACGTAGAGCCACGCTACTATGGTGCCGTTATCGGTGAGACAGGAAGCGGCAAGGGCGAGGCGTGGCGCCGTATGATGCAAATCTTGAACGCCCAGGGACTCCTGAATGGGAGTTCGAGTGGGTGCGACATCAAGGTTATTAATTCGGCGGATTCTGGTGCAGGTTTGAAGGAGTGCTTCTTCGACCCGCCTGAAAACCAGCCCGTCATCAGCTACGTCGATGAGGTCGAAGGTCTAGGCAACAAGGCAACGGCGACTCGAAACCCGGCCATTCTCGACACCATGATAGAGCTAGCTGATTCGACGACGATTTCGCGCATGCTGGCGAAGAAGCGGAAGACGAAAGACGATGCTCGGTTGGCGATGTTCATCTGCGGACAGGACGGTGATACCTATATGAAGGCGTTTGCCGGCCGTACCAAGCTCGGTATGTACGACAGGCTCTATCCTGAGTATGGAGTGCCAGTCGAAGCTGGCGAGTTGCCGCCTATCCACGTCGCCGACGCTTACAATCTCCTGAAGGAACTGAACGAGCTTGACTACTCCGGCGTGATGACCATGAGCCAAGATGCCAAGGACGCATTCAATAGTTTCTGGGATTCCCAGCCGAAAGAGGTTCGGACGAAGGCACGCTGGAAGAAGAACGTAATGTTGGATGCCTATATGGCGACATTCGGGCGCGGCTTGAAACAGGTCGAAGCCGACGATATGGACATCGCCCTTCAGTTATTCCAGCGTCAACTGATTATCCGCAAGGTCTGCTTCCGGAGCGAGGTCCCAGATAAGGTCGGCTTCTACCTTGGGAAGATTAAAGACATCACCAACCGGATGAAGAAGCAACTAGAGTCAGGGATGGCAGAGTCGGAGGTGGCGCTGAGTCGCCGCGACTATGAAACCTTGACCAACGCATACCGCGACAACGAGGAACATCTCTTCGAGAAGGCGTGGATGACGCATTACCGGGTTCACCTGGTTGAGGTCGAAATCCGGAAGGCGAACGGACAGAAGTACAAGAAGTTCCTCCCTCTGGCGTACGACTAGCGCCAGGGGAACACAGTTGACAGCTGGTGGCTCGGGTAAGCGTGAATCCACTTGCTGTCAACTCGATCTGAGATCTCGAATTTTGGAGTGGAAAAAAGGGGAGGTGTTGCAAAAAGCTGAAGCAAGTGGAGCCACAGAACCTACAGGACTTAACCCCTCTCAAATTCACTTGCTTCAAATATGCAACACAATTAAATAGATGATGATCCTGCTTATATGAAGCAAGTGAGTGGCAGCAAGTGAATTTTGATCGCTGTCGGAGTTTAAAAGAGGGTGCTGCACTTGCTTCAACTTTTTGCTGAAGCAAGTGAATTTTTGCATCGCATGCCTGGCTGCCTGAACCAGGTAATTTCCTAGAAAACGCCATTTTCTAATGAGATTTTTTATTTCTCGTGACTTGGCCCAATTGTCAGTGACAATAATCGGCGGAAGATACTAACAATACGGCAGTTACTCCCGTAAGAGCTCATGGCACTTGTGCGTGACAGCGGCCGTGACAGCAAGCGTGACAGCCATGTGACGTTTGTGGCCGCAAACGCGACCCAAAATCGTCTCTCAGCGGCTTCCCGGCCCCTGAGCGACGATCACGGGCAAGGGCGGCAAACAGACCGCAGTGCGGTCTGGGAACCGCCTGCCAAGGGAACCGGCCGAGATCTGTGGGACGTGGCGTTGGCCGGTCCAGATTTGGCCTGGGCCACAGTGATCTCCCGAGCCCCGAAACGCAACATTACTTCGCGGATTGACCTTTTCTGACTATCCAGGAAACAACGACTTACGGAGCTAATTTCGGTGATTACTCATCAGAATTGCTATTTTGATGCATTTCCTGGAGGGCACAAAAAGAACCCGATTTGCACCGGGCTGGATCCGGGAGGTTGGAGGGAGACGGTTAGAACAGACTGGCCAACGCGGCCGTGACTGCCTTGCCTGCGGTCTCGTCGGTGGGCGTCGTATAAACGGCGGTGGAGGCGATGCTCTTATGACCTAGGGCTTGCTTGATGATGGCTAGATTGACGTTAGCCTCGACCAGGGAATATCCGAGTGCGTGCTTCAAACAATGTGGATGGCGCTTATCCTTCGGCAAGCCGGCGCGTTCTGCGATGTCGGCGAATGCACGATAAAACTGGGATCGATGGACTTGCCCGCTCTTCTGAGAAACGAATACGAATCGCGACGGATGATTGCCGCGCTCCTCAAGCCAGGCTCGCAGGACCCGCTTCTCAGACAGTAACGGTTGACCTTGGATCTCGGCGAGAGGCTGAGTCGTCTTCAGGCTGCCCTTCAAGCGGCGGATTGTGACCTCGCCGTTCTTGAGGTCTAAGTCCTTCAATTCAAGGCGGCAAACCTCTGACGCACGCATGCCGTGTTTGTAGCCGAGAAGAATCATCGCCAGATTGCGTTTGCTTTCAGCGGCGACTTTGAGGACCTTGAGAACCTCTTGATGCGTCAGTGCCTTCATGATTCAATCTCCTAACGCCACTTTACTATAATCATGATGCGTTGTCAAAAAGAAAGTAATGAACGAAACCACCTGACAAGAAGCCTTCTTGTATTCGTTCAACGCCAGCGCAACAAAGGTGATCCGGAGTATTTTTCGCGTCCCAATGCCGGCTAATCTGTGGATTTTCGGGCGAGTAAGAATTGACGCAGCGGTATCACCTCAAAATGGTACCCCCCGGGAGGTGGCGGGACGCACCCGCCCCTAGGGCCCTTGATCGGTTCGGATCCGATGACCTGGCAATTCAATTTTGGCAAGCTGGGCACCGTGACTGGCCCACACCGGCGTCACCTCCGGAATGTAAGAGCATTAAGTCGAAAAAAGTTGTGTTCTCCGAATTACCGAAGGAGAAAACAAATACGTCGGATGCAATTGTCCGCCAAGTCTTGGTTCCAAGGGAGCCATGTGGTTGTTGACTCGGAAGCCGCGCGTCCGCTCATTAGGCGTGGAGAATCCCGATCAACGACAGCGTTCAGAGCGGAAACGTCGAAGAGAGCCGGGCGGAACGAGCCAAGCCCGGCAAACTCAGCGCATTAAAAAGCGCCAATTCACCCAACTGAGAGGTTGGAAGGGTTGGTCTTTTATGCTGGATGGAAAGGACGTCGCACCTGCTATTATTGGCGCCGCAACGCACGAGGGCACAGGCCGGAAAAGAGGCCCAGTGCCTAAGAGGCGGTATCAAAAAGGTAGTTTTCAAGTGCAAAACGGCAAAGCGTACACGTTGTTCTACAGGGACGTTGAGAAATCGGACAGGACGATTACCACTGAGCGTACTCGTCAGCTGATTGGTGACCTCAGCGCCATGTCGGAACGTGCCGCTCGCCGAGAGCACGATTTGTTCATGGCGAACGTCAACAGGCGTAGAGGCAGTGTTCCGTCCCCCATAAAGGGCGAGACATTCCGAGATGCGGTTGATGCGTGGAAGAAAGATGTAGCGCCGCAGCTGTCACCGGCAACGGTGCGGCAGCGGGAAAGCTACCTCCGAATCCACATTTTGCCCGCCTTCGCAAAATCAGCTACGCACGCATTGGACGTTCGAGCCTTGCAGCGATTCGCTACCAGTCTGCAAAACAACTTGTCTCCGAAGACTATCGTCAACGTTTTGGAGACAGTTTTTGCAGTCTTGCGTTACGCGAAGAGGTCCGGGATGAGAACCGAAATGGTCTCGTTCAGGGATTTGACGCTGCGGGCGGCCGAGACGCCAGAGCGTCCGTACTTTACGAGCGAACAGGTTAACCAGATTGTCCGTGCCGCTGCAGAGCCTTACAAAACGATGTTTGCTCTTGCTTCGTTAATGGGGGCAAGAGCGGGCGAACTGCTGGCCTTGACGGTGCCTGATTTGCATTTCGAGCGAAAGACAATTCGGGTGAACAAATCGGCGGATGACCGAACCAGGGTCGTTCGTCAACCAAAAACAAAAAAGTCCGTGGCCATGCTTCCGATGCCATCGAGTCTGGAAGCCTTACTGCGGAATTATCTCAAGCATCATTGGATAGAAAATCCAGGCAAATTGCTGTTCCCTGCCCCGCGCAAGGAAGGCTTCGCCTATTCTAGAAACAACGTCGTGCGGTCAGGACTGAAGCCAATCCTCCGCAAGCTGGGAATCCCTGACGAAAACGTAGGTTTACACGCTTTTCGGCACGGTCTAGCAACGGAGTTAGCGGAGAGCGAACCTATCACCGTTTTGCAGGCCCAGATGCGGCATGCAGACGTGAGAACGACGCTCAAAGTCTACGCACACGTTATCCCTCAGTCGCAACGTAATTCGATGGAGCGGATTGCGGAACGTTCAATTGGAACAAATGTTCCGAATGGAACAAAATCAATCGCTTAAGGTATTGATATGAAAGAAGTTTGGTAGGGGCGGTGGGGATCGAACCCACGACCTTCGGCTTAAAAGGCCGCTGCTCTACCACTGAGCTACGCCCCTATGGGTGAATTTCTTATTGTAGCATGCTCGCCGCCGCCGCCAAGGACACCCGCCACTCCCGCTCGCCAGCCACGCCGGCGGCGCACTCGTATCCGCAGTCAATCGTTTGCTGTTTCAGGAAAAAACTTCGTCGCTCACCCGCGGCCGCTTCCTCTTCCACTCATAATCCTTCCGCAATTTCGCCTGGTGCTTCTTCACTTGCGCTTCCAGTTCGCTAAACGCCTTCTTGCAGCTAGCGCGCACATTTGCACCTGTCCCGATTGCATGCAAAGTCCCCGTGGGCAACGACAAATTCAACGTGCAGGAGTACTCATCCGTTCGCAGATTTTTTGCAAAGGAGCCGTGCAACTGCACCAAGTCCGGCGAGTAACTCCGCAGCAATTTCCCCAGTTTTCCAACGTGTCGCTCAACTTCCGCTTCCACCGGCTTCTGTCCCTCGACGTGTTTGTAACTTATGGAAAGTTTCATGCTTGCACCTGTTCGGCATTCAGAAGGAGGGCGGCGTGGCGCGCGCGGATCCGCTCTTCGATCCACATCACCGAAAGCATAACAGCCCCACTCCTTCCCCGCAACGTCGCCCCCGATTCGGTCGTGGGTCCGTTTAAATTTTGACCTTGAGCAACAGATTCGATGCCCACTCTCTCGAACCCAGAGCAACCTGAAGAAAGACGATAAAACTCGACGCAAATCTCTCGAAGTGCTAATGTTTGTCCATGCTCGCCCACATATTCAGCCTCACCTCCCTGAAACATATCTTCCACAAAGTCAGAGAACTGCTCCGCGAGGCCAGCGATGTCCGTTACGTAAGCGTCCCGATCTGGAGACCCTGGCGGAACTTCTAGCGCTGCGTTCCCCGATTCCCCTCGTCTGCCGTTATTTCCCTCCCGCGTTGACACCGCTGTTCTCCCCCCTCTACTCTACTCACAGCGCATTTCGCGCTTTCTTTCATGTCAACGCGTCGAGCCAAAAATCCCCCATCCGCAAGCGCACCCGAATCCTCAGCCACCCCCGCACCCACAAGTACTCTGCGTGTCGGCCCCGCTGGCTGGTCTTATCCGGACTGGGTGGGCTTTGTGTATCCTGCTCGCCGCCCTAAAGGTTTCCACGAAGCTGCCTTTCTCGCTGAATTTTTCGACACCATCGAGATCAACACTTCTTTCTACCAGCCTTTGCGTCCCGATCACGCCTCGCAATGGCTTGACCGTGTAGCCGCCAATCCCCGCTTCCTCTTCACCGCCAAACTCTGGCAACGATTTACTCACGATTCCCCTGTTGATGGCTCTGTCTCGGCCGCAGAAGACGAACGCGCCGTCCGTGCTGGCTTCGACATCTTGCGCGCTGCGAATAAACTCGGCGCTGTCCTCCTCCAATTCCCTTTCTCTTTCCATCGTTCGAAAGAAGCCGTCGCCTCCCTCACCGCTACTCTTAAACGCTTCGCCGACTATCCGCTCGTCGTTGAAGTTCGCCACTCCTCTTGGGACTCGCCAGACACATTGGCTCTTCTCCGCGAACACAACGTCGGCTTCTGCAACATCGATCAGCCCATCATCGGCCGCTCCCTCTCGCCCTCCTCACAAACTACTTCTCCTATCGGCTACGTCCGCCTTCACGGCCGCCGCTACGACACCTGGTTCACCGACGATACTTCGATCCCTGCCTACGAGCGCTACAACTATCTTTACTCCTCCGAAGAGCTCGCACCCTGGATCACCCGCGCCCGCAAGGTTTCCGAGCACGCCCGCGACACTTTCGTCATCACCAACAATCATTTCCAGGGCAAGTCCGTCGTCAATGCCCTCCAGCTCATCAGCATCCTCAAAGGCGCCAAAGTCAAAGTTCCCGAGCCTCTTCGTCAACACTATGCCCAACTCGATTCCATCGCCGACATGCCTCCCGCTGAACCCACTCTTTTTCCGTTAGCTGAATCAGGCGTAGACTCCAAAAAGTAAGCGCTTCCCGCTTCCAGGCCTCGCGCCAACCCAGCGGCGTCCCCTTCGCAGAAGTGTTGCCAAAAACGATACGATACCGTTAGAGTGAATCACGCGCAGAGCCCCGCTGCACTGGAGGACTTCTCAAAATGCGCGTACCTTCCGATCGCTGGCTCACGGCTCAGGAAACTGCCACCCACTTGGACACCACCAGCGCCGAGGTATGCCGCTTACTCAGTATCGGTCGCCTCTCTGGAACCAAGCAGAAAGATCCTCGCCGCGGCGGCATCGCTCAATGGCTGGTCGACCCCAAATCCATTAGCGCGGAAAAAAAGCGTCGCAGCTCCCAGCGCTCTCGCCTGCTCCTCCGCAAGAAGCCCGCCCCCAAACCCAGGTGATTCGAACTCGCATCTCTCAGGCGTTCCCGGGAGTCTTCGCCCGGCGCTTACCCCGGCTTTTTTCCGTGCAGGCTGGCTGCTCCTCCAGACCATAGCGAAAACACAGTATCGCGCCGCCCACGCACAGCCAATGCGTTGCGTTCACCATCGCGCTAGTTTTTGTTTTTGGATTTAATTCAGGCGAGCGGCTAGCCGGCGGTCAAGGCTCATCGAAAGGTTCTGGTCGAGCACCACCGCCACATACCGCGAGCACGTTTGCATTTCTCGATTTGCCCAGCTCGCAATCGAAGGCAGCTTCACACGGAACACTTGCTCAAGCTTCGAAACCGCGCGGTAGTAAACCGATACTTCCTTAAGCCACGGACTCTTCTTTTTCAAACCCGGCGACAGGTTATCGCAAAGCGCAAGCAGCGACCCAAAATCCTGCGCCCCAATCCCTTCGCTCTCAATTCCAGCTGACGTTCGGAGCGTCTCCGACAGCGGCTGATTGGCAGTCGTTATCCAAATCGCCCGCCATTGCGACACCGCGAACCGCACCAGCGCGATGCTTGCGAACACGAGAATGAAGAGAGACACCATTTTGCTCAACAGTAGTTTCCCGCTTTCCTGCGATTCTACCAATGGAGCGGGAGTACCACCCGGACAGGACTCCTGGCGAAAGCCAACTCTCGCCCTAACAATCTGAAAATACACATGTTACAGGGAGGCCCTCTACCCAAACCGCATCCCCTCAGGCCCGCCCGTCCCAAAAGTAACTACTCTGTAATTTCCATCACAACATTCCTTGACCGCGCACCACCAAACCCCTAACTTGGTTTGAACTGGGAATTCCCAAATCTTATCTCCACTCCATGACTGAACTCCAAACTCGCCCTGTCACGCCTCTCGAGGAGGATCACGATCTGACGCGCGAACTCCGGAAGATTGAGAAGCGCGACTGGTGGGTCTGGGGCTACTCCATCTTTGTCATGCTCCTCCTGACTTTCGCGGTCATCACTTTTACTCTCCCTCTTTCGCGTCAGGGCACAAAAACTTTCCTTTACCTCAAGATGGAGGACGCCGTCTTTGGTCTGATCGTTCTCATCCTCCTTCTCAACCTCTACACCGTCTACCAGCAAGTTCTCATCAAACGCTTGCGCTTCCAACTCGCCGAGAAGCAGGGGCATTCTGACATTCTTCGCAACATGGCCATGGTCGATCCTTTGACCGGCCTCTATAACCGCCGTTTTGGCGTTCAACGCCTCTCCGCGGAGGTTGCTCGCTCCGCGCGCCGCGGTCATCCTTTGACCGTCCTTACTCTTGACCTCAACGATTTCAAGCTGATCAACGACCGCCACGGCCATCCCGCCGGTGACCACGTCCTCCAGGAATTCGCCCTCCATCTCAACAAGGTAATTCGTGGTTCCGACATGGCTGTGCGTCTGGGCGGCGACGAATTTCTTGTTCTTCTTCCGGAATGCACTCTCGACCAGTTACAGCTCGTCTTGGACCGCCTCGGCGCTCTCGAAGTAACTTGGCAGGCCCATCGGATTCCCGTCTCTTTCTCTGCCGGTTGGCAGCAATACTCGCTCGGCGATCGTCCCGAGGAACTTCTCGCCCGCGCCGATCAAGCTCTCTACGCCGGCAAGCGCGCCAGCAAGAATCCGTCTTCACCGGCAGCCCGCATCGAATCTGTCGTTCCCCCAGTCCATCTGATGGTGGATGTCACCTGCCCGCATTGCCAAAAGAAGAATTCCGTCGCGCTTGACGCCCACTCCGTCCCTACTCACGCCAATCCCTGGAAAGTCCAATGCGCCCATTGCAAACTGGAATGGGAGCCTCTTCTCCCCGGCCCCATTATGGCCGGCCCATTTCCAAAATAATTTCCCCGTCCGCTGTCCGTTCGAATCAAATTCAAGTTCCAACGCTACCGCCCTCTTCACAAATCCCGTTCTAGCGTTACAATGGCCACGATGTGGATTTGTCCAACGCCTTCCGGCAAATCCGCTATCTACGGAGGCCTTGTGATTGCCACGCTCCTCGATCGTCGCACCTTCCTTCGCGTTTCCGCTGTCGCTGGCGGCGGCATTCTCCTCGCTCTCCATACTGATCAGGTCACCGAGCTCTTCGCCCAAACCCCGCAAGCAACTCCTCCGGCGTTTCTTCCCACTGCTTTTGTCAGCGTGGCCGCCGACGGCGCCGTCACCATCATGGGCAAGAATCCCGAAATCGGCCAGGGCGTCAAGACCAGTCTCCCCATGATCATCGCCGATGAACTGGACGTCGATTGGAAATCCGTCCGTATCCAGCAGGCTGATCTTGATGAAACAAAATACGGCCCTCAGCGCGCCGGCGGCAGCACCGCCACGCCTATCAACTGGGACCCTCTTCGTCGTGTCGGCGCCGCCTGCCGTCAAATGTTTGTCACCGCCGCCGCGCAAACCTGGTCCGTGCCCGAATCCGAGTGCCAAACTTCTTCCGGCCGCGTCATTCATCAGCCCACAAACCGCTCTCTCACTTACGGCGCGCTCGCCGAAAAAGCCGCTGCCCTGCCCCCGCCCGATCTCAAATCCGTCAAGCTCAAGGATCCCAAAGATTACAAAATCATCGGCCAGCCTACTCACAGTGTCGACAACCCCTCCATCGTCACTGGAAAATCTCTCTACAGCATTGACTTCAAAGTTCCCGGAATGTTGTACGCCGTCTACGAAAAGTGCCCCGTCTACGCCGGCAAATTCCTCAGCGCCAATTTTGACGAAATCAAATCCCAGCCCGGCGTTCGCCACGCCTTCTCCGTCGATGGCACTTCCGACCTCCTCGGCCTCCACTGCGGCGTCGCCATCGTCGCCGACACCTGGTGGCAGGCCAACACCGCAAGAAAAAAATTGCGCGCCAAGTGGGACGAAGGCGCCACCGCGCAGCAAAGCAGCAAAGGCTTCGCCGATCGTGCCGATGAGCTCTCCAAACAAGCTCCCACGATCACCGTCCGAAAGGACGGCGACGCTGACTCCTCCCTGCAATCCGCCGCAAAAACCGTCGAAGCCGCTTACGCCTACCCCTTCCTCGCCCACGCCCCTATGGAGCCCGAAAACTGCCTCGCGCATTATCACGACGGCAAACTCGAATTCTGGTCGCCCAGCCAGACTCCCGAATCCGGCCGCCAGCAAGTCGCCAAGCTTCTGAACATTCCTGCCGGCGACATCATCGTCCACCTCAAGCGCGCCGGTGGTGGCTTCGGCCGCCGCCTCACCAACGACTACATGCTCGAATCCGCCGCTATCGCCAAGCAGGTCGGCGTCCCCGTCAAGCTTCTCTGGACCCGCGAAGACGATTTCCATCACGATCACTATCGCCCCGCCGGCTTTCATTATTTGAAGGGAGGCCTCGACGCCTCCGGCAATCTCGTCGCCTGGCGCAATCACTTCATCAGCTTCGGCGAGGGCCAGCAGTTCGCTCCTTCCGCGAACATTCCCGGCAACGAATTCCCCGGCACTTTCCTCCCCAATTTTTTCTTTGGCGCTTCGCTCATGCCCCTCGGCGTCCCCACCTATGCTCTGCGCGCTCCGCGTAGCAATGCTTTCTCCTGGGTCTTTCAATCTTTCACCGACGAGCTCGCCCACGCCGCCGGAAAAGATCCCGTCCAGTTCCGCCTCGATCTGCTCAACCTTCCCCGTATTCCCGGCCCCGACGGCAAGCCTGATCCCAGTGACCTCGACGCCGCTCGCATGAGCGGAGTCCTAAAACTCGTTGCCGAGAAATCCAACTGGGGCAAGCGCACCTTGCCCAAAGACACCGCCATGGGCGTCGCCTTCCAGTTTTCTCATCGAGGTTATTTTGCGGAAGTGATCGAACTGCGCGTCGACCCCAAAAAACAAGTCAAGGTAAACAAAATCTGGGTCGCCGGCGACGTCGGCAGCCAGATCATCAATCCCCTCAACGCCGAAAACCAGGTTCGGGGCGCCATCATCGAAGGTCTAAGTTCCGTCATGACCTACGAAATCACGATCGACGCGGGCCGCGCCGTCCAAAGCAATTTCCACGAATATCCGCCCGTTCGAATGAATCAAGTCCCCACTGAAATCGAAGTTCATTTCCTGAAAACCGATAATTCGCCTACCGGCCTCGGCGAACCCGCCCTGCCCCCGGTTCTCCCAGCTGTCTGCAACGCCATTTTCGCCGTCAACGGCCAGCGCATCCGCTCCCTCCCGCTCTCCAAACACGGCTACTCCTGGGCCTAATCTCCTCTGCGTAGGGCCCGCCTTCTGAGGCGGGCCGCTCCGCGGCACGTCATACAACTCTTCCGCTGAGGGCACCCGCCGCAGGTGTCTCTCTTCGCTTTTGATCCTGTCGGCGCTGGGCTTTAGCCCGGCCACCCAATCCTCACTCATACCGCAACGCCACCAGCGGATCCACCCGCGCCGCCCGCCGCGCCGGAATCCAGCACGCCACGATCCCCGTAATCAACAGCACCAACGGCACGCACACCAGCGTCCACGGATCGTATGCCGATACTCCCCACAGCTGCGTCGCAATCACCCGCCCGATTAACAGGCTCATAATCAATCCAATCGCCACTCCAATCCCCACCAGCCGCAATCCCATTCGCACCACCATCTTCAGAACGTCCGATCCTTCCGCACCCATCGCCATCCGAATCCCGATCTCTTGCGTCCTTCGCACCGTCGTGTACGCCAGCACGCTGTACACTCCGATCGTCACCAGCACCAATCCGATCCCTCCAAAAATCATCATAAGGAAAAATCCAAATCGCGGCCCCGCAAACGAGAATTGCTGTATGTACCCTTCCAGTGTCCCGGTAAACGTCAACGCCACGTTTGGATCAGTCGCCCAGATCTCGTGTTCCACAGCATTCAGCATGGATAGCGGTTCATTCGCCGTCCGCACCAGAATCCCTCGGAACGCCGATCCCGTCACAGTGTATGGCACCCAAATCTCCGGCTTCACCGGATCCTGCAATCCGGAGTTCTTCGCGTCCGCCACCAGCCCGATGATTTCGAACACCGGCTCTTTCACCGCATCTTCAAACTCCGCCAGTTGCGCAATTTTCACCTGTCGTCCGACCGGATTCTCTTTCCCCAGGTACTTCTTCACAAACGTCTGATTCACCACCGCCAGCTTCCTCGCCCCGTTCACTTCCGCTTCCGTAAAACTCCGCCCATCCAGAAACTGAATCTTCACCACACCAAAATATCCCTCGCTGCACAATTGAAATAGCGCGTTCCATTTTTCCGCGTGCGTCTTCCCGGGAATCTCGATGTCGCTTGGAATTCCCCCATAGGGCGGCAGCGTGCTCGTTTCCGTCGCTTCCACCACGCCCGGCAGCGCCTTTAGCCGCTGCAACAGCGGCCGGTAAAACCCTGTCACCTGGTCCGCCGTCTTATAACGATCCACCGGCAAAGGAAGCCTTGCCACCAATATATGGTCCGGCTGCAATCCCAGCTTCACATCCCGCAGCGCCACAAAACTTCTCATCAGCAGTCCCGCCGCCACCAGCAGCGTCAAGGACAGTCCCACCTCCAGCACCACCACTGCATCGCGCAATTTCCCATGGCGGAATCCGCCGCTAATTCCCTTCCCACTATCCCGCAAAGGCTCGTTCAAATCTTTCCGCGCCGCCTTCAGCGCTGGCACTAGCCCAAACACCAGCGCCGTCAGCACCGCAACGCTCAGCGTAAACGCCAACACCGGCATGTTCAGCCGGATCACCGCTTCGGCCGGGATGATATTCTGCGGCATCAGCGCCACCAGTGATTTCAAACCTCCCCAGGCCAATAGCGTTCCTACCGCAGCCCCGCCCGCTGCCAGGATCACGCTCTCGACCAGTAGCTGTCGCACCAGCCTCCATCGGTTCGCCCCCAGCGCCGACCGGATCGCAAACTCCTTCTCCCTCGTCGTCGCTCGCGCAAGCAGCAGATTCGCCACGTTTCCACATCCGATCAGCAGCAACAATCCCACCGCCGCCAGCACGATATACAGCGTCGTTCGAAACTGTCCTACCACCAGGTTCGTCAGCGAGTCCACCTGCACCGTAAAATGTTTCGGATACTCCGTCGGGTACACCTTCGCCAGGTTGTTCGCCACCACCGTCAGATCCGCTTCTGCTGCTTTGACGGAAATCCCTGGCTTCAGGTGCCCCATCAAAAACCAGTGTTGTTGAAATGCTCCGGCGATTGTTTTTGCTGCCGCCGCACGGCTCGGCTTCATGGGAATCCACAAATCCGCGTCGCCCCATCCAAATCGCGGCGGCATGATCCCGATCAGCGTCCGCGAAACTCCGTTCAGCACAAACGTCTTGTTCACAATCGAAGGATCCCCGCCAAAACTCTTCATCCAGGTCTTGTACCGCAGTACAAACACCGGCGGTGCCCCCGGCTCGTAGTCCGCTTCCTGCGCCATCCGCCCCAGCAGCGGCTGCATCCCAAAAAACTCAAAGGTTCCCGGCGTTATGTAATTCCCTTCGAACCGCTGGCTTCCCTCGGCCGAGCGGTACAACACGTCCGTGTTGTCATTGGCAATCACCGCGTCAAACACGTGATTTTGCCCCATGATGTCCAGCAGCTCGGGGCCCAGGTATCCCGCCCGTCCGCCAGGGTCGCTTCGCTCCGTGTCATGGATCTGCATGGACATATACCGTTGCGCATCCCGGTACGGAAACGGCTCGATCAGAATGTTCTCCATCACGCTGAATATCGCCGTTGACGCCCCAATTCCCAGCGCCAGCGTGATGACCGCCACCGCCGCAAATCCCGGCGCCTTCTTCAGATTCCTCAGCGCATACCGGATATCCTGTCCCAGCGTTCCCATATGAACCCCCAATTCCCTGAACTCCCACTTACCCGTCCCCGTAGAGCCCACCTGTCGTCTACTCGACCTCGCGCCAGGGCTCCAGACCGTTCTTCTCCGCCCGACCTCCCGCCCCGTAGTGGCGGGTCTTCAGACCCGTTCTTTTCTCCCATCTAATGTACGCACTCCCCCATCGATTAGTTCGACGACACCACCCACAAAAAGTTGCCAATTCTCTTTTGTTTTCACGGTGGAGCAAACAGGCAGGACGGCCACGAACGACCCTCGCGACTTACACTCAAATGACAAACCCAAGGTAAATCTTTCCGTGCCCAAGCCATTAAGCATGGGATGGAAGTTGGCCATAGCCGTTTCGTGCTTAATCGTCGCATTCATCCTCTGGATGATTTTCGTGACGGACGCGCCTTAACACCCCTTACGCTTGTATCCCAACCTAATCCCAGTACTGATGTATAATATTACTTTATATTAGCTATTCCCGTGTTATAATACAGTGTGCTTTTTACAACCCACTCTCGCCAAATCTTCCCTTTCCTCTCTGTGCCACCCTCCTTTCCCGTTTTGGAACCAGTCCCCCTCTCTCTTTTCCTCTCTCTTCTCGCTCTTGGCCCCAAGAGCGTTTCACAACTCCTTTCCATTCAATCCTTTCCTCACTCTTTCTTAAAAATGCCGGGGTGTGGGGGCCCTCTCCAAACATCTCAAGTGCCAGTTGCTCCAAAAAATCTCACATCTGAGGACCACCATGAACGAACCATCCATCAACTCTAGTTCCGCCAGTGACTTGCCCCGCTGCCAGTATCACACCCGAACCGGCCGCCGTTGCCGTCATGCCGTCTCCAACGCCGCCACCGGCCTCTGCTCCAAACACTCGGCCTCCCGCCCCGTCCGCCTCGAAGGTTCCGACCTCACCGCCTATCTCACCGACGGTCTCTCCGATTTCACCTCTGCCATCCCCCTTAACAAGTTCCTCTCCCGTCTCCTCCAACTCCAGGTCGAAGGCCGCATCCACCCGCGCCGCGCCGCTGTCATGGCCTACACTTGCAACTTGATCCTCCGCACCCTCCCCGCCATCGAACACGAACTCTATCCCGAAGATGAACCCGTTACCATCGACTTCGGCACTCTCCCCCGCCCGCCAGGCTGCCAGGGTTTCCGAATGCCCGCCCGGCCAAGTCATCCAGACATGCACTGGCGTACCCCCAGCTCTGATGTGCCCAATTCCAAGGAGTCCTCATGACTGCCCTGAGCGCAGCCGAAGGGCCTGCCAAAAGCGCAGTTACGGGCGGTGTCGCCCCCGCTCCCGATTGTTGTAGGGGCGCAGCACGGCTGCGCCCTCTCCGGGGCCTCGCTGGTCATTTACAGGAGCAGGTCGCTCTCTGGAAGGAAATACGGAAGCAACAAATGAGGAAATCTTCTAAACGATTTTGCGAGGCAAGAGCGGGTTCAAATGCATCGTGAGGTCATAAACCGACGCGCCGCAAGCCGCCGACACATCTTCCGGCCGCGAACCCGCCTGCCCGTCGAAAAACGTAACCGTGTCCCCGATCTTCACTCGCTCTTCGCTCCCAATCTCCACAATGCAATGGCTCGCGGAGACCGAAGCAATCACCGGATAAAGCACTCCATTGATTCGCACTTTCGCGCCCTTCGCCGCCACTCGCGGCCAGCCGTCCGCATGCCCCACCGGCAGCGTCGCTACCCACACATCGTCCTTGGCCATGTATGCTCTGTTGTAGCCCGCGCTGTCTCCCTTGCGCAGCTTTTTCGCATACACCACGCGCGCCTTCAGGCCGATTGCCGGACGCAACTCCAGGATTCCCGTGTGCCGAAATTCGTTCTCCGAATAAATCCCATAAATCGCCATCCCCGGCCGCACCATGTCCAAAAACGCATCCGGATGCTGGAACAGTGTAAAACTCGAAGCGGTGTGCTTTTTCCCCAGCGCAATTCCTTCTTTTTCCAGAGCTCCGCAAGTATCCTGAAACCTCCGCAACTGTTCTTTGTCAAAATCCATGTCCTCGGCGAACGTCATCATCGTTCCCTGGATTTGCACCGACTTCCTGCTCGCCAAGTCTCTGATCAGCGGCGCGGCTTGATAATACGGAACGCCCACGCGCCCAATGCCCGTATCGACGCAAACATGCGGCGCAATGTTCTTCTGCAGTTTCGCCGCGACCTTGTCCAGTACCGGGCCCATCCGCGTGTAGATCATCGGCATGATGTTCCGCGCCACGGCCTCTTCCAGATTCGTCTCGTCGAAGGGACCCATCAACAGCACGGGCTTGCGAATCCCAGCATCACGCAGCGTGATCGCCTCGTGAAATTTCACTACCGCAAATCCGAGAATTTCCGTCTGTGGCTCCAGCAGTTGCGCCGCGTTGGCCACCCCCGTGCCATACCCATTGTTTTTGATCACCGCCAGAATCGGCCGCTCGCTCACGCGCCGCGAAATTTCCAGGACATTGTGCCGCAGGTTTTCCTTGTCAATTTCCACCCACGGATCAAACGAAGAATCCTTGGACGTGGAGGGTTTCTCGGTTTGCGGCGCGTCCGCGAGAGAAGGAACAGAATGGAGAAGTGCGGGGAGAGCGAGTCCGGCTTCCAGGAAGGAGCGGCGCGAAGATTTCATGAGCGGCTACTTCTTGAAAAGATCGTCAAACGCTTGACGCGCATCGTTGTGCCGCGGCGGCGCCGATGGGGGCGCGGATCCGGCTGGAGCTGGCTGCGAATAGGAAGTCGGCGCGGTGTCTTTTTCCACCGTGGTGCGAAATTCGTAAAACTTGCAGTTGTTTTTTGCGTCTTTCGGCGAAATGCGCTCCGGGATTGGCTGCGTGCACTCGAACTGCGCGCCGGAATCGAAAAACCGGCACTGTTTGCAGCAGTGCAATTCCAATCCGCATTTCGGGCACGTTCCGTTCGGATCAAATCCCGGAGTCAGCACCGCTCCGCAATTCGCGCAGCGCGCGCGCGTCACCGTTCCCACCATGCGCGGCGTGCGTGGCCCGAACTGATCCGCGCCGCGCGGCCCGCCAGCCGGCGGTTTGCGCTCGTGCGTTTTATTCTTTTTATCTTCTTTTTCCGCGTCGCGGTACCCGCGGTGGCTGTACTTTCGATCCACAAACGCCTCCGTCCGCCAGTCTCGACGGACTGCAACGGCTA
>JABCYV010000047.1 GCA_013290025.1 Acidobacteriota bacterium | reverse complement strand
CCGCACCTGAACTGAAGCTGTTGCAGGCACTCGTCTACCAGGAGTGCGGCATGCACTTCGACGAGCGCCGGGCGCACTTCTTGCAGGATCGCCTGCAGCGGCGTCTGAAGGAGTGCCAGTTAGATTCGTTCTATAGCTATTACCGCCTGCTGGTCAGCGACAAAGGCAAGAACGAAATGAGCCTGCTGGTGGAGAACCTGACGGTCAACGAAACTAGTTTCTTTCGCAATAAGTCGCAAATGGAACTGTTCCACAAGCATCTGCTCGACGACCTGGTTCGGCGCAAGCAAGCGCGGCGCGACTTTTCTCTACGCATCTGGAGCGCCGGTTGCTCCACCGGCCAGGAACCGTATACCTTGGCCATGCTGATTGCGGATGCACTGGCCTACCACCTTCTGCGCAATCCGCTTCCCACTGAGATGCCCTCCCCCAAGCCCTTGATTCCTCCACCTTGGAAAGTCGAAATCCTGGCCAGCGACATCAGCTATTCGGTATTGCGGGCGGGTCAGGAAGGTACCTATACCGATTCCCAGATGGAGTCGGTGGACTACAGCTATCGCCTGCGTTATTTCGACAAAGTGGGTGAGCGGTACGCAGTAAAAAAAGCGCTGAAAGAAATTGTCCATTTCGACTTTCATAATCTGAAGACCGAGTACCTGCCCCAGCGCTACGATGTGATTTTTTGCCGCAACGTCATGATGTATTTCGATGAAGCTGAGCAGAGGCGGCTGGTTGAGAAATTCGCGCGCTGCCTCAATCCCGAAGGCTACCTTTTCGTGGGGCATGCCGAAAGTCTGTTGGGATTGACTGACAAGTTCTCCATGGTCCATCGAAACAGCGGAACCGCTTATCAGAAGATTGAGGTGACAGCGTGACCCAGTTTTCCGATGACCGTGGCGCGGAATTGAAGGAACTCTTTTTCGAGAGCGCCCAGGAACTGCTGCAAGCACTGAACGACGAGGCGCTCAAGCTGGAGAAACATCCAGGAGATGTTGAGACCGTGCGCACTATCCGGCGGATCGTACACACTCTCAAAGGTGACGCCGCCACTTGCGGATTCCGCGAACTGAGTAATTCCGCGCATGAACTCGAAGATGCGCTGGCCCTCGAGAAGGCATCATCCCAAGCAACTCTGGCCGAAGTGGCCTTGGCCGCTGCCGACACTTTTAACGCTATGGTGGCTGCCTACCGCGGTAAGGCCAAACCGCCATCCTCAGAACCGCTACGAAAATTGATCCGTAAACTGACGGAGACTTCAGATACCCCGAATAAGCGAAGCAAGAAAAAAGTGTCGAAAGACTCCAAGATCGCGGCTCAGACAGCCTGGACGGAGTATGAAAAGCTCGCCGCGGAAGGAGCGCTGGGTCAGGGCAAGCGGGTGTACCACGTCACCACCTTGATCGATCCGCACTGCGCCATGCCGATAGCGGCTCGGCAACTTCTGTTGAATGCGCTGAGTTCGATGGGCGAAATTATCGCGACCCGGCCTGAGCCAGGAGCGCGCGACGCCGCCAAGCAAGTCGAGCTGCTTGTCGCCAGCGATAAATCCGCGGATCAGGTTACTGTCAAATGCCGCATTCCCAGCGTAATCAGCCAGGTCAGCGTAGAAGCGTTGCAGTCGAAGGCACCGAAGGGGAAGAAGGCCGTACCCGCACCACTATCCACCGAAAAGGACGAATCTTCGCTCCCCGCAGCGGAACCTGAAGCCCAGGTCGTTTCATCCTCGGAAGACGCTGCCCCGGCTACCAAGGCGTTCTCAACCACGGTGCCGGAAAACATCCTGCGAGTCGACGCCGAGCGGATCGACAGCGTGCTTAACCTGGTAGGCGAGTTGATTATCGGGAAATCCATGCTGCAACAAGCCTTTCTCGAATTCACCCGACGCTTTCCCAAAGAAGCCATGCGCGCTCGATTCAGCGACGCCATGGCCTTCCAGACCCGTGTGTTAAGCGACCTGCAGCGCTCAGTGATGAAGATCCGCATGGTGCCGGTGGAACAGCTTTTCCGCCGATTCCCGCGCATGGTCCGTGACGTGGCGAAACAGTGTGGCAAGGAAGTGGAACTGGTGCTCAGTGGACAGGACACGGATCTCGACAAGAGCCTGTTGGATGCGATCGCCGAACCTCTGACCCACTTGGTCCGAAATGCCGTGAGCCATGGTATTGAAAATCCTGATGAGCGGGGACGCCAAGGCAAGCCCGCTCATGGCACCGTCCGCCTGACCGCATACCATCACGGCAATCAGGTGGTGGTAGAAGTGAGCGACGATGGTCGTGGCATCGACGCTCAGAAGGTAAAGGCGAAAGCGTTGGAAAAAGGCCTGGTCACGCCCGAGGAAGCTGGCCGGTTGAACGAAGCCGATGTTCTGGAATTGGTCTTGCGGCCAGGCTTCAGCACTGCCGATGAAATCACCGAGATCGCGGGGCGGGGTGTCGGCCTCGACGTCGTACAAACCGTCCTGAATCGTCTGAAGGGCAGCGTTGATATCGAAACTCGCCCCGGTCAAGGCACCACGTTCCGCCTCAAGCTACCGCTGACACTGGCGATCATCAAGGCTCTCTTGTTCCGCGTGGAGCAGCGGCTCTACGCCGTCCCTTTGAATGGAGTGGCAGAAATTGCACGCGCCCACGAATCCGATCTGCACCAGGTAGACGGCTACGAGGTCCTGCAATTGCGCGATCAGGTATTGCCTCTGGTCCGTTTAGGAAGACCCCCGGAGGAACGGGCGGATTCTACCCCGGGCAAGATCTTTGTACTGGTTATCGCTTTGGGTGAACGGAAACTTGGGATGATCGTCGAAGCTCTTGAAGGCGAGGAAGAACTAGTCATCAAGGCACTCGACGATCAAACTGTGGCGACAGACTTAGTTAGTGGCGCTTCCATCCTGGGCGACGGTCGCGTGGTACTGATCGTGAATCTCGCGGCCATCATTGACCGTCACGGCCGCTCGCGATCTCGTGGAACCGGCAAGGTTAGTTCCGGACTTTTGCTTCAGCATGCGGATCGCACCGCCATAACTTCCAATCCAGAAACTGGTGTGCAGCCATGACAACCGCGCCCGTACGCGTTTTGGTAGTCGACGACTCCGCTCTGATGAGGAAGCTAATTCCGCAGATCTTAGAGAAGGACAGCTCGATTCAGGTGGTCGGAACCGCCATGGATGGAAACTTCGGTCTGAAGAAGATCGAGGATCTGAAACCGCAAGTGGTGACTCTCGACCTGGAGATGCCGGGTATGGGCGGCCTCGACATGTTGAAGGAAATCATGCGCCGGCACCGGCTGCCAGTGATCGTCGTCAGTTCCCACAGCACCCAAGGAGCGTCGATCACACTGCAAGCGCTATCACTGGGTGCATTTGATTTTGTAGCCAAGCCACACGACGTTTCGGCGCGTATGCCGCAGATTGCGGCGGAACTGATTGCCAAGATCAAGGCTGCAGCCCAGAGTCGAGGCGTCAGAATGCGGCCGGTTCCCGATATCTTTCCGAGGTCCACCAAGCTCGCTCTTGACCCGAAGAGGCTACCGAGCAGACTTGTGGCCATTGGCGTCTCTACCGGCGGGCCACAGGCGTTGCAGCATGTGCTTTCTCAGCTACCAGGGGACTTTCCGGCAACTATTGTCGTGGTGCAACATATGCCGGAGGGCTTCACTGAAATGTTTGCCCGGCGGCTGGATGAAATCTGCGCCATCGGAGTCAAGGAAGCCCAGTCAGGTGATCTGTTGCTGGCTGGCCGCGCTCTGATCTGTCCCGGCAGCCGGCACCTCAAGGTGAAGCGCTTACCGCTAGGCGACGTAGCGGTCTTAAATGATGACCCCCATGTGAACGGTCATCGGCCCTCTGTGGATGTTTTGTTCAAGAGCGTGGCCGAGGAATTCGGTGCCAAAAGCATCGCCGTCCTGATGACAGGAATGGGCGAAGACGGAGCTAATGGCATGGGACTGGTAAGAGCGGCACGCGGAATGACCATTGCCCAGAATGAGGAATCTTGCGTGGTATTTGGCATGCCCAAGGCCGCTATTGATCGTGGCTTTGCACTACGGGTGGTTGGACTCGACGCGTTAGCCAAAACTTTGTTGGCCCAGTGCACGCAAGATCGCAGGACCGAGCTCGCTTCAGAACCAGCCGATGGTGGCAAGGCTGCTGGCGCAGGACGAGATTAACTTTTAATCCGGCAGGCAAGAATAGGATGCCGGGCGTTGGATTTAGCAGGAGGAGGTTGCACTATGGAGCCGTTTGCCCCAGTACGACGCAGTAAGGATGGTCAGCCCATTCGCTACCTGGTAGTGGATGATTCCGTTTTCGCCCGCAAAAACCTGGCTCGCATCATCGAGACCTTCGGTGGACAGTTAGCTGGCGAAGCCGGTGACGGCATGACCGCAATCACGGAGTACGAACGAACCACACCCGACATTGTGCTCATGGATATCACCATGCCGCAGATGGAAGGCATTGAGGCTGCTGAAAAGATTGTGAAACAGCACCCTGAAGCGCGCATTGTCATGGTGTCCTCCGTTGGCTATCAGGAGAACATCGTGGCGGCGCTGCAGCGCGGCGCGCGCCACTTCGTACAGAAACCAGTGAAACCGGAAGTGCTGTACGAAGTGATCAAATATGTGTTGGGCGAGGACGGTACCGTAGCTCAGGCTGCGGGCGCGGGGGCCTAACCGTGAAAATGGAGCTGATCCAACCGTTCATCAACGCCGCCGACGCCGTGCTGGCTCAAGGGCTGCAGTGCCCCATGGCAATGGGGAGCCTTAGCATGGACGAGGAAGCCTATCGCCGCAAAGGCGTGGCTGCCCTGATCTCGTTGACGGGAGACATTGAGGGACGAATTATCTTTGATCTGGATGCGGAGACCGCGCTGCGCGTGGCCAGTCGCTTGGCCGGCGCAGAATTGCCCGAGTCTGACGAACTGATCAAGGAAACTGTTTGCGAATTGGCGAACCAGGTTGCCGGCAACGCCATCACCGCTCTGAATGATCAGGGATTCCGTTTCCGGGTCCATCCCCCCGCGCTGCATACCTCCGAACACGGCACCCAGAGCAGCGAGGACACCGAAGCTTTGGTAATGTGCTTTGAGACCAATGTAGGGAACGTCTTCATGAACATCGCGCTGCGCTATAACCGCAACCATGAATTAGCGGCGGCAGGGGCATAGAGACAGACGGAGCCGTTGACCTTAGTTTTCGATTGCCGATCGAAAACCTTCGCTAGGCACATTCCAGAAGCGCTAAAAAGCAACACGCATAACAAAACCTTCCTTAGGGCCCTGCAAGGGTAAAAACGGGGTTCTGCGGCGTGGTGGCGATCCCAGTTCCATTCTGCCCGCTGGCCGCCACTCCTGAATTGACGACGGTGAATGTTCCCGAACCTAGAGCAGTTATCGAAAATGTTCCGTTGTTGGCGGGATCTGTCATCCCGGTAATCACCATTTTCATGCCAACCCGGAGGGGAGAGAGGGAGCCGGAAATCAAGTTGTAGTTGTATGTCGTGTTAGGGCCGCTTGGTGATGCCGCCGAGATGTTAACAGTTGACGGCTGAAAATCGCTCGCCGAAGCCGGCATCTGCAGTCCCAGGGAGTCAGCGTTCACGGTACCGGGGAAGGTATCGATAATGGATGTGTTGCCCAAATCGCAACTCGAAACGTAAACTCTGGTACCGTCTGCCGAGGCTGCTGCCGACAACCGGAAGCGCATCGGGGGAGCAGTAAGAGGGGGAACGGTGGGGCCGCAACCGGTCGGGTTCGCCGCGTCGATATCAGTCGATCCTAGTGCAATCGTGTCTGTGATCGTATTCGCCGTCGTGCGGAACACGGTCACGCCTGCGCTGATCGAAGTTTTGCCAGTCACGGGGTCTGTCCCAAGTTGATAACTCGCCACGTACGCGCGAGTACCATCCGGGAGGACTGCAATCGACACCGGGAAGCATCCACCCACACAAACTGAATTCGGCGCGGTTGTCAGGTCGACGGAAGCCAATGCGTTAAGAGCATCGGTAGAAGCATCCAGCACAACCACTTTCGTCGAAGCAGGGTTGGTCACATACAGGCGCGTCCGAGTTTTGTCATATAGCATGAACCCGCAGGCCTGAGGCTGGCCAACACAATTTACGCTGGGGCCGGCCGGAACACTATTCAGTACCGTATCTGTTGTCGTGTCGATCACGGAGACGGTTCCACTGCCGCTGTTGAGCACATAAACTCTGGCGCTGTCAGCGCGAGCGACTGCCCATGCCGGCGCGATGATGTTCAGATTAGTGATGATCGGGTTCACGCTCAGGTCAGCGGTGTTGATGCTGGTCACCGAGCTATTGCCCAGATTCACCATGTAAAGCTTCTTGCCGTCAGGTGTTTCTGCCAAAGCGACTGGTTGCGGAACAGGGTTCTGAATATTAGTGGAATGGGTTGGATCGGCCGGAGCCATTCTACTCACCACGTTGTTCGCGGTTGAGATCGCGGCAACCGTGCCGTAACTATAGTTGGCAACGTATACCGTCCCATTTTCGGTGGTGTGCACAAACACAGGAGTCGAGGGAACGATCCCGGACCCAGCCTGACCGCTTGTCGCGACCCCACCCGCATTAGTCACGGTGAACAATGGCGGAACCACAGCCGTGATGGTAAACGTTCCATTGTCCCCCAGGTTCGGCAACCCCGTAATACCCGTAATGACAATGCTCTCACCGACCTGCAGATCCGGACCCGCGGCTAGAGTGTAGGTGTAGCTGGTGTTGGAGCCACCTCCCGATACAGCCGTAATGTTGACGGTGGTTCTCGGCAGGCTCACTGTCGTTATGGGACCAATGCTCGTCGGGGCAAACGAAGAAACCGTATCTTCCAGAAAGTTGGCAACGTAGAACTGGCTGCTATTGGGCAACAGGGCGGCGTGCACGGGACCCAGTCCGAGCGGGGCAACGCCCACATTGGTATCGCCAGACACATCTATTCGTGTGCTGGTGCCTTGGTTGAAGGTGCCATTGCCAATGGTCCCAAAACCGTTGCCGTTAATCACCAGAACAAAATGAGAGGCTGCTGGACTAGGCGGCGCGGGGACGATGGGGATCGCAACCGGTCGAAAGGTGTCGCCGCAAGCAACGCAGATTGTGATAAGAAACAGCACGACCACTGGCCGGGCCAAACGCAACAATGTCAGCAACACCCCAACGGATGGATCCATGGATTCGCAGTGATCTCGAAGAGAATTTTTTATTCTAACGGTTGAACGCGATATGCGCCATAGAGCCACCACTTCGGTGGTGCTGCAGTTTGACAAAGGAAGCGAGCCAGACGCGCGATATGGCATCGTGAAGAGCGCGACGCAGCGCGCGGCTCGCCCAGATCCCTCGCGGCGCAAAAGAGGCTTGCTCGGGATGACAATCCAAACTGCACCACCACCAGCGTTTCGCAATCTGGCGCTTGGGAATCAGCCTTTTAAGGTTAGTGTCGAAGAGAGAGCGGAAAGTTGCATCAAGGCGTGGCAGAAAAAGC
This sequence comes from Acidobacteriota bacterium, assembly GCA_013290025.1. Lineage (GTDB taxonomy): Bacteria > Acidobacteriota > Terriglobia > Terriglobales > Acidobacteriaceae > JABCYV01. Next base: position 19,051 of record JABCYV010000047.1, on the reverse strand, counting down.
CCGGCCTCAGCCGAAAATCGGGCAAACGCAGGACACGGGAATCCGGCGTATTTACCAGCAATTGGCAGCAGCTAATATCAACTTCGTCCGCGGGATCTCTTGCTGGAGGCCGCCGCCGCTCGGCCTTCCGTGGCCACAGGTTTCTTCTTTCCTTCCATCTCCGCGAGACTCTGCTTTAGAGCAGACATCAAATCGACCACTGGAGCGAGTTTCTTGGGCTTCTCCACTTCCGCGATCTTGCCACCTTCAAGTTTGGTCTGGATGAGATTTTTTAGGTTCTCCTGGAAGCTGTCCTGATATTTCTCTGGATCCCAGTCGGCAGCCAAGGCCTCGATCAATTGATGCGCTACTTTGACTTCCGCCTCTTTCAATTCGACATCGGGCGCGCCAAAGCCTTCCACCTTTCGAACTTCTTCCGCGTAGTACATGGTGTGCAGCATGAGCCCGCCTTCATGCGGCCGCAGGAAGACTGTGTACTCACGGTTGTGCATGGTGAGCTTGGCGATGGCAACGAACTCGCTCTCCTCGAGGGCCTTAGTTAGAAGGGCATAGGGCCGGCGACCCGCTTCCTCGGGAAGCATGTAGTAGGACGACTCGAAGAAAACCGGATCTACCTCGCTGGACTTGACGAATTCCAGGATTTCCATAGTCTTGGCGGTCTGCGGCTCGATCTTCTTGATCTCATCCGGCTCGATGACCACGTACTCGTCCTTGCGGTACTCATAGCCCTTCACGATTTCGCTGCGCTCCACGACTTTTCCGTCCGCCAGGCAGACATACTGTTGCTTGAGGCGAGAAAGATCATCGCGATGCAGCATATTGAAGGAAATTCCGGAACTCCGGGCGCCGGAGAAAAGTCGAACCGGCATGGAAATCAAGCCGAAGGTAAGATATCCAGACCAAACCGAAGCCGCCATGTTCACCCCGTTGTTGGAATGGCGCGAACGCGAACCATGCGCCAGGGTAGTGAGTTTAGACTACAACCGGGCATTTGGTGCATCCAGATTGCGCTGGTAATCAAAACTAAAAGCGCGATATGTAGTGTGTGCCAGTATCGGGTACTCGGAATGGTAGTACATGGGTTGGACACAAAGCAGATTCGGCTACGGACTTCTGCGGCACTTTAACTCACGATGCAATTCGCCATACCTGATTCCGGCGCCATCATGAATGCCTGGCCGGCTGGGATCACATCCGCGGGCGGTCCTCTCTGGATCGCGATAATGGTGACTATTGGATTCGCCGCCCTGGCGCGCCTGGTGCGAGGTGTCAGCACATCGGGAGCAGTGGCGGGAGCTATCGTTTGTTTTCTGTTGTACACAAGCGCTGGGCCCGGCGCCTTCGCAACTTTAGTCTGCGTCTTCATGCTGGCCTGGATCACGACTCGTCTGGGGTATCAACAAAAGTTAAGGCTTGGAACGGCCGAAAGGCGTGAGGGAAGGACTGCGTCGCAGGTTTTGGCGAATCTGGGAGTTGCCGTAGGCTGCGCGGCGCTCTATGCACGCTACCGTAACGGCGTTTTCCTGCTCGCAATCGCTGCAGGTCTCGCAGAAGCGGCTGCTGACACAGTTTCAAGCGAATTTGGCCAGGCCAACAGTCGGCAAGCGCGACTGATCACCACTTGGGAAGTGGTGCCAGCGGGTACTGACGGCGGTATAACGCTGGCGGGGACTTTGGCGGGAATCGCCGCGGCGGTTCTGGTGAGCTCAGTCGGCGCTCTTACGGCTCTAATACAGTGGAGATGGGTGGGAATTTCCGTGGCGGCGGCGGTCATCGGTATGATCGCGGACAGTTTCATTGGCGCGTGGTTGGAGCGTCGGCACTGGCTCAACAATGACGCAGTAAACCTCGTAGGCACGCTGATCGCAGCCGTGATCGCGTCTCGTCTAGCTTGACCCTTGGCGCAGAACCAATCAGATTCCCAAGGTCATGTCCACAGGTTCCTTGAAGGCAGCGTAACCAAATCGGAGAATGGAACCGCACCCCTACTCGAGGAGCTGGCATCTAACTCTGGACGAGCCTAGTGGACAAACCCATAAGACCAGAAAGACGACTTAGGCGTAATGAAGATTCGTACCTTTGTAGTCGGATATGTGCTCGCTTTGGCCCTGCTTGTATTTGCGCAGCATCATACGCAAGCCTCGCCAGCTGGGGAGTTTCGTGCCGTCGTTGACCTGACCCACACGATCAACGAGCGGGTTCCTACCTTCGAACCCGGAGGCAAGGACGCCTACCAAGCAGAGACGATCGCGACAATCGAAAAGGACCATTACTTCGCGCGCAAAATTTCGCTGCCAGAACACTTCGGGACGCACATCGATGCTCCGGCCCACTTTGCGCGCGGCTTGTGGACGGTCGATCAGATTCCGCCGGAGCGGCTAATCGCACCGATGGTTGTACTCGACGTCAGCGCAAACGCAAAGAACCATCCTGATTATCAGATTTCTGTCGACGACATTGCCGGGTGGGAGCAGGCTAACGGCCAGATTCCCTTGGGAGCGGTGGTAATGGTGCACACGGGCTGGGATTCGCGGTGGGACTCACCCAATCGCTATCGCAATGCCGATGCCAAAGGCATCATGCACTTTCCCGGGTATTCAAGGGATGCCGCCCAGTTCCTGGTGGAAGGCCGCAATGTGCTTGGATTGGGCATCGATACCCTAAGCGTGGATTACGGTCCTTCCCAAGATTTCGACGTGCATCACTACACCCTGGCGCACAGTTTGTATCATCTGGAAAACGTGGCCAACCTTGACCGGGTGCCAGTGAGCGGTGCCACTGTCGTGGTCGCTCCTGCGAAGCTGGAAGGCGGCTCCGGAGGCCCGGTCCGGATTCTCGCTCTTGTGAAGTAGCCTTAAGCGTCACTCGAACCTCTCGCCCATCCTTTGCGATTAGCGTTTTTTCTCGCTTTGATTACGACTTTTCATGGCAGGTTGCGGTTCGTTCCTATGCTGTAATTAGAGCGGAGGCAAAATGAGCGATCCACGATACCCGATCGGTAAATTCACGTTTGACGGTTCTTTGAACGAAGCCCAGCGGGAAAAGTTCATCGACGATATTGAGCAGACACCGGCTTCACTGCGCACCGCCGTTAAAAACCTGTCACCCGAGCAGATTGAGACGCCGTATCGTGATGCGGGTTGGACCGTGCGCCAGGTGGTCCATCACGTTCCGGAAAGTCATATGAACGCGTATATCCGCTTCAAGCTGGCGCTTACCGAAGACGAACCGACCATCAAGCCCTATATGGAGGATCGATGGGCGGAACTCGCCGACGTTCCCTCTACGCCGCCAGAGGTTTCGTTGGCACTTCTCGATTCGCTGCATAACCGTTGGGTCCGCTTGTTACGTACTTTCCGCCCAGAAGACTGGAAACGAACCTTCCGCCATCCGGAACTAGGGGTGGTATCGCTAGAGAAAAATTTGGCGCTCTATGCCTGGCACGGACGGCACCACACAGCGCACATCACGGAGTTGAGGAAGAAGATGGGCTGGTAATTGTTTTCTGCTTTCTCATTCCTATCATCCTGAGCGCGGTGGCTATTGCGCGAAGCGCGACAGCCGCGGAGTCGAAGGATGACAGAGGCGGAAGGCTATGCCGGGACGTGCATTCGCCATGCCACATAGCCTAATGCCTCCCGAAGCACGGCCCAAGCCCGCTGCCACTGAGCTCGCGGACGTGAGTCAGGACGCGGCGCGACGAAGACTTGCACTCCTTCGTGTTCCAGCAACTTGCGGATGCGGAACACGTGATACTCGTCGCTGACGGCGACGCAACTGTGCATGTGGTTGGTTCGCATGATTACTGCAACCCTTTGCGCCGACTGCGCAGTATCGGAGCCTTGGGTCTCGGCGATGAGGCTGGCATCGGGAATTCCACGATGCACCAGGTATTTGTGACCCACGCCACCTTCGCTGAAACTGGGATCAGCCGCCGCGCCGCCTGTGGTTATGACCACGGGGGCAATTCCTCGGTGGAAGAGTTCAAAGGCATGATCCAGGCGAGCCCGGTAGACAGGGGAAGGCCGTCCGGAGTACTCGGCGGCGCCGAAGACAACGATGGCATCCGCGTGATGGAGTTCCTGCAGCGAGGCTTGATGGACAACCTGGACACAGATTGCGCTGACCCAGGCCACTGAAGCCGCTGCAACCAGAGCTAGCAGCCACAACCACCAGTGGCTCCGCCGACGCCGGTTGGCCGCTGCGTCATTCATCCTTGAGCGAAGAACTCGGAGATCTCCCGAGACGGGATTGCGCCCTCCCGCAGAATACGCCAGCGTGCGTCTTCATCGGTGAGATCGACGATAGTCGACGGCACTTCGCGCGGGGACGTGCCGCCATCCACGATGATCGAGATGCGATCTTTGAGTTGGTCGCGTACTGCCAGCGCTGTGGTGCACTCCGCTTCCCCGCTCAGATTAGCAGAGGTCGCAGTGATGGGAATCTGCGCGGCCTGCACCACGGCCAGCGGTATCCTGGAGTTGGGAATACGCAACGCAACGTTGCCGGTATTGGCTGTAACTTTCAGGGGCAGTCTCGAGGAAGCCTTCACAATGATGGTCAGTGGGCCCGGCCAGAATTTACGGGCAAGGGCTTCAAACTCTTCCGGTAAAGGCCGCGCCATTTCTTCGGCCTGCTCCACACTCTCAATGAGCAGCGAAAGCGGCTTGTGGCGTGAACGGGACTTAATCTCATACACGCGATCGACGGCGCGCAAATTAAAAGGATCGGCGGCCAAGCCATAAAAGGTGTCGGTCGGCATGCCCAGCACTTCGCCGGCGCGAATCTGGTCAGCCGCATAGCGGATGAGTGACGCTTCGGGTTTATCGTTACTGATCTTGAGAATTTCAGCGCGCACTACACATCCCTTCCCCGAGTGTGTCCTGAAATCGCGAAAGCTAACATAACATGAGGAAGCGCTGCAAGCCGAGAGGAACGCGTATCATCTCACCGAGCCGGCATTTCCGTGAAAAACACCCCCACCCCTAACGATCAGGCGGTTCAAAGCCGATTGCGCCGCATCGATGGCCGGCACAATGCGCTGGTGAAGGAACTCCGGCAGGCTTTCGCCCGTGGCGAGTTGACCGAAGACGGCTATTGCGCAGTCGAGGGCTTGCACATTCTGGAAGAAGCCATCCGTAGCGGGCTGAAGTTTCGCGCGGTGTTTTTCAGTAGCTCTGCAGCCGCGAAGGCCGAGAGACTGCTGCCACAGCTCGGCGCTCACGTAGAAACTGTAATCCTGCCCGACCGGCTGTTCGCCAGTGCCGTTCCGAGTGAGGCCCCCCAAGGCGTCGCGGCTTTGGTGCGTTGGAAAGAAGTCTCGCTGGACGTTGTCCTGGCCAAAGCTCAGGCGGAACCGCTGCTGGCGATTGCCGGGGTTCAGGATCCGGGGAATTTAGGGACGATTCTGCGCTCGGCAGAAGCTTTCGGGGCAGCGGGCGCGCTTCTAGGGGAAGGCACGGTCAGCCCATTTAATCCTAAAGTGGTACGTGCTTCGGCTGGATCAGTCTTCCGTCTTCCTACGGTACGGGCCAAACTTGCGGCTGCAATTGCCAGCATGAGGAAACAAGGGCTGCGTTTGATTGCGACCTCTTCACACAAAGGCACACCCTTGCCTGAGGCTAAGCTGGGTGGTTCGCTGGTCGTATTTATCGGAAGTGAAGGCGCAGGGTTGCCACGAGACTTGATCTCCGAGGTGGATGAAGCAGTGGCGATCCCGCATTCTCCAAGAGTGGAATCGCTGAATGCGGGCGTGGCGGCTAGCATCGTGCTGTATGAGATATCCCGGCAAAAACCGATGACCACAAAGGGCACGGAGGTACGCGAAGGAAGCGAGCAAAATTGAAGGCGAACACGCTACGTTTTCCGTCGTGAAATTTTGTCCCACTTCGTGGTGAGCGCTTTCACCGGAGATGGTAGGCCATCATGAGCCTGTTTCAGAACATGCCGAGCCGTGACGATCCAGGCGATCGTACTCGTCCGCTCGCCGACCGGATGCGCCCGCGCACCCTTGATGAATTCGTCGGGCAGGAACAGCTCATCGGCCCGGGCAAGCCGCTGCGGACGCAGATCGAGCGTGACGACACCGGTTCGCTCATTTTTTGGGGACCACCGGGCACGGGCAAGACCACGCTGGCTCAGATTATTGCGCGCATGACGAAAGCGGAGTTTATCGAGTTCTCCGCCGTGCTGGTTGGGATCAAGGAAATCAAGCAAGTGATGGCGGACGCCGAGCGCGCGAAGCAATATGGCACGCGCACCATTGTTTTCATCGACGAAATCCATCGCTTCAACAAGGCGCAGCAGGATGCATTTCTCCCCCACGTAGAAAAGGGCAATATCCGGCTGATCGGTGCCACCACCGAGAATCCTTCGTTTGAAATTATCTCGGCACTGCTTTCGCGCAGTCGCGTTTACGTCCTTAAGCCGCTAACGGAGGATCAAATCGTTCTGCTGCTCAAGCGCGCGCTCGCCGACGAAGAACGCGGTTTGGGAGCCATGAAGTTGCGTGCCTCAGAGGAAGTCCTCCGGAAGACTGCGTCCTACTCGAGCGGTGATGCCCGCAGCGCCTACAACGTACTGGAAGTCGCTGCCACCCTAGCTAGAGGGCGCGCGGGTAAGGAAGTGGGCGCGGAAATTACCGATGAACTTATCCAGGATGCTTTGCAGAAGCGCGTCCTGCTATACGACAAGGCGGGCGAGGAGCATTACAACCTCATCTCGGCCCTGCACAAGTCGGTCCGGAACAGCGATCCCGATGCTGCGCTCTACTGGCTGGGCCGCATGCTGGAAGCTGGCGAAGATCCACTCTACATTGCTCGGCGTGTGGTGCGGATGGCGGTGGAAGACATTGGATTGGCTGATCCTGGCGCGCTCTCACTGTGTATGGCGGCTCGCGATGCGGTGGACTTCATCGGTATGCCCGAGGGGAATCTCGCCCTAGCACAAGCAGCCGTCTATCTTGCGTTGGCGCCCAAATCGAATGCCTTATACACCGCGTATGCCGCGGTGCAACAAGATGTGGAGCAAACCGCGGCCGAGCCAGTCCCTTTGCATTTGCGCAATGCACCCACGAGCTTAATGAAGGGATTGGGCTACGGTCGGGGTTATGAGTACGCGCACGACGTCGAAGGCAAGATCGCCGATATGCAGTGTTTGCCCGACAATCTTCGCGACCGTGTCTACTATCGTCCCACCAACGAAGGTGTAGAGAAGCAAATGCGGGAGCGGTTAGAGGACATCAGACGTAGGCGATCCCAGGCTGAGAAGGGCGCTCGGGGGCTCCCGAAAACAGAATCTCAGGCCTAGGGCTACGCATCCAATGAGATAACTACCGCCTGTATCTCCAAGGAGGGCTTGCCCGTGGCGACCAGCCCGCGAATCGCTGATTCCGTCGGCGTCAGCCAACTGCACGTTGAGCAAGTAGAAGACCTGCTGAAACTGCAGAAGGCGGCGCAAAAGATCACCTCGATCCTTGACCTGGATCAACTCATCGACCGTATTGTGAACGATGTCGCACGTTCCTTCGGGTTCCTCGACGCCTACGTCTATCTGCACGACGAAAAGCGTGGAGAACTGGTGCTGAGCCACGGGCACGGCTGCACCGACTGCGCTGTCCATGGCATAGGTCACAGCCTGAAGATCGGCAAGGAAGGCATGGTTGGCTATGTCGCGGCGACCGGTCAAATGCGCTACGCTCCCGACGTGCGCAAAGATCCGTATTACATCGGCTGCGACGAGTCCACGCTATCCGAGGTGGCGCTTCCTCTGCAGGTCGACGGTCAGTTGGTGGGAGTCTTCACCGCTTCTCATCCTGAACTGGACGGATTTTGCGTCGAGCAGTTGCGGCTTCTGCAGGCACTGTGCAGTCATGTGGCGGTTGCAGTAAACAACGCCCGCCTGTTTCAGCAGGAACGGCGCGAACGGCAGAAGATGAGCGAGGAGGCCCACGAAGCACGCGCCATCCAACAGGCTCTGCTGCCGAAGAGTTCCCCCTATGTCCCGGGCTTTGCCATCTCCGGACTTTCGGTTCCGGCAGGCGCCGTTGGGGGAGATTGGTATGACTTTATTCCACTCGACGACGGTCGCTGGGGACTGGTGCTGGCCGATGTCTCAGGCAAGGGCACAGCCGCTGCGCTACTAATGTCGGCCACTCGTGGGATGCTGCGCTCGCTGGCTGAAACTCACTATGGTCCCGGTGAAGTGCTGACGCGTCTGAATCGCCTGCTGGTTGAGGATTTTCCTCATGGCAAGTACGTGACCATGATTTATGGAGTTTTGGATCCCGCGAGCCGGATTTTGACCTTCTCGAATGCCGGGCATTTGTTGCCGTTGCTGGTGGTTGAGGGCAAGAAAGTGCAATGCCCGAACACTGACAGAGGAATGCCCCTCGGCCTGGGGTTTGGCAGTTTCTCTGAAGTTGAGGTGCCGCTACCCGAAGGCTCGCGTTTAGTGTTCTACAGCGACGGCATTACCGAAGCGGAGAATATCAAGCAGGAAGAATATGGGCGGCAACGCCTGGAAGCGCACGTCCTGCAGCCAGAAGCGTGCCCGGAAACCGTGCTTCAAGATGTGCGGTCATTCGTCGATGGAGCCCACCTGAGAGATGACGCCACGGTGATTTTCGTCAAGGCTTGAATGCACTCAACCACGCCTATCCAAAGCGTGCGTGGTGCTCCTGCAGGATGCAGCGGTCCATAACGACGAAAATGCCTGCGCGGCGCGCCTTCTCCGCAGCTTTCTCGTTGATCACCTGCTCCTGCATCCAGACAGCTGGAACTTTCAGTCGGATGGCCTGATCCACGATTTCTTCTACATACTCTGGACGGCGGAAAATATTTACGATGTCAATCTTCTCCGGGACATCCAGCAACGAAGCGTAGGACTTCTCCCCCAAGGCCCCATGTATCTTCGGGTTCACTGGGATAATTCTATAGCCCTGCGTTTGCATGTACGCCGCTACTCCATGGCTCGGACGCAACGGACTATTGGAGAGTCCCACTACTGCGATCGTTTTAGCGCGTTTCAGCAGGTCTGCGATTGGGTCCGCTTTCGGAAGCGAAGACATGACCAGAACATTGTAGCGACGCCATGATGGAGAAGCCAGCTATCAGGCCATGTGCGGCCGAGCGTCAATCAGTCTTTCTTGTTGGCGCTCAGTTTCTGCTTGAACATCTTGGTGGCCAGCTTACGAACCGTCTCGGAGACTTCTTTGTTGCCCGACAAGTGACGCAGATCTTGCGTCAGCAGATGCTTGACCAGGCCCAGCGAGACATCCAACGGCGTACGCGGGTTGAATACCAGGTTCCGCACGATGCCATAGTGCTTGACGAAGCGGCGCTTCATTGGGATGCCGCGAAGCACAGCCTCCAGCACGTTCTTCTGACTGGCAAACCGTTCGACTTCGCTATCACTGAGCTTGGGCGACTCCAGCACCGCCAAGGCCACCACCTTGGTTCCGTCACGGATGAGCAGAGAGCGTTCCTCCTTGTTACCTTTCATCGCCAACTGAATGCGGCCCTTGATGTCCAACTTGGCAATTTTCTGGAGTGCGCTGCCCCGCTCATGTCCGGCGCCGAGAAAGGATTTCTTGGCAACAGCGGCCCTCTTCGTGGCGGACGTTTCTGGCGCGAGAGCGGGGCTAGCCTCGGCCTCAACTGTTGCTTCAGTGGGCTGCTCTTCTGCACTGGGCACGAACTCGTCTGCACCGGGCACAAAGTCATCGTAAAAACCGCCAATCGGCTGGAATGGTTTCTCTGCCTGCTCTGAGATTTCACTCGCGTGGTCGCTGAGGTAAGCGAGGAGCCCTTCATCCGGCGTGTCATCTGGCTCAGAGATTTCCGACTCTGGTGGAGCTCCTGCCAAGTTTTCTCGGATCTCCGTGACAGGGTACGACCGTGCGATCAGGGGAACGGTGGCCGGAGTCTCTGAGGCCGGAATCGAAACCTTAGGCGCTATGGACGCAAGTTGAGTTTCAATTCTTGCGGACTGGATTCCGCTCACATTTGAATTCGAGCTTAACGAATGCAGTATTTCAGCGGAACGGCTTACGCGTCCGCTGTTCAGCATCGCTTCCACCGCCTCGCGCGGTCCAGTTGCTGCGAGGTCGATCAACGACCCTTCGCTGACCGCAGGGTTATCAAGCAGCGCCGGGAGCAGCGGTGGGCGCAGGTTCTGCACAGAAATCATGTAATCCAGCACTTCTTTGGGAGTGTGCGGATCAGCGGCCGCAGCTTGTGATAATGCCTCGTCCCAGCCCGCCAGAGTAAGCTTGGCCTGTTCAGCGAAGACTTTATTGTGATTCGCGAGATACACCAGAATTTCGATCATCTCGCCAGCGGGAACGGAGAGGGATCCTTTGGCGGCCGCCTGCATGAGGTTTGAAGGCAAAGCCGATGCACGGATAAGATCGATCATCCGCGCCATGTTGCAAAGATCCCAGTTATGGTCATAACCCGCCTCGTCGTCAGCAGACGCCGCCGAACAAACCGCCTTCGCGCGCTTCTCAACGCTTCAGTGTATTTCGCCGCAAATCCTGGCGGCATTGTCACAACAGGTTCTTCCTCGTACGGCTTCAATTCCTTCGTTTGCGATCAACGGAACCATAACCAACCCGGCGATCGGGTCGGCCCACCACCATCCAAAGCTGGCATTTAGAACAAGTCCCGCGAGCAGAATCGTGGACAAATAAGCACAGATGTCAGTCTGACGGGAATCGGCCTGCATGGCACCGCTGTTGATTCCGCTCGCAATCTTGCGTTTGGCGCGCGCCAGCAGGGGCATGACGACCAACGAGGCGCCGGCCAACAGAATACCCGGCAAGCTTCGCTGCGGGGCTTCGCGTCGGAGCAACGTATTAATTCCCTCGAAGCAGACGTAGGCGGCAAGCACCAGGAAGCAGATTCCCACTGCCCGCAGCGCCGTTTTCTCAGCCCGTTCGTGGCTCGGAGCATGGCGGTCCACACGTAAGCGCCAGAGCATGACCGCTGCAGAGGATACTTCTACTACAGAATCCAGGCCAAAGCCGATGAGAGCGATGCTGCCCGCGACGAACCCACTAATCAGTGCGATCAACGCCTCGAGCGAGTTCCAGCCGAGGGTGAAGTATTCCAGGCGAAGCCCACGGGCGACTATGGCCTCGCGAGTGTTCATGGCTGCTTCTCCCCACGTCGCATCTGCAAATACGCCCGGATAAACGGATGCAAGTCGCCATCAATCACCCGGTCCACATCGCCGACCTCAAGCTTGGTTCGATGATCTTTGATCATGCGGTAGGGCTGAAGCACGTAAGAACGAATCTGTGATCCAAAATCGATGTCAAGCTTCGAATCTTCGATCTTCTTGGTAGCGGCCCGCTTCTTCTCCAACTCATGCTCGTAGATCTTGGAGCGCAGCATGCTCATGGCGCGGTCTTTATTTTTGTGCTGCGAACGCTCGTTCTGGCAGGCCGCTACCAGTCCGGTGGGAATGTGAGTAATGCGGACCGCCGAGTCGGTGGTGTTGACGTGTTGTCCGCCTTTGCCGCTGGAGCGATAGGTATCGATGCGAATGTCCTCCGGCTTGATAACTACCTCAATAGTGTCGTCAATTTCGGGGGAGACGAACACGCTGGCGAACGAAGTGTGACGGCGCTTGGCCTGATCGAAGGGGGAGATGCGCACCAGGCGATGCACGCCTATTTCGCTGGTCAGCAGGCCGAAAGCGTATTCCCCGTTCACTGCGAAAGTAGCCGACTTCAAACCGGCTTCTTCCCCCGGCTGGTAGTCATAGAGCACTGTCTGAAAACCTTGGCGCTCGGCCCATCGCAGATACATTCTGAGCAGCATATCCGCCCAATCCTGCGATTCAGTGCCACCAGCGCCGGGATGGATGGTCACAATGGCGTTGCGCGCGTCGTTTTCGCCGGAAAGTAAGGTCTCGGTTTCCAGGCGATCTACCAACTGGCGCAGGGAATCAATCTCGCGGCGCAGGTCGGCATCCACGCTCTCCCCTTCGCGAGCCAGATCAAAATACGCGGAGATATCGTTGGCGCGCCGGATCAGCTCAGCCTCGGTGGCGAGCATGTCTTCGAGGCGCTTTTTCTCGCGCATTACCTGCTGAGATTTCTGGGGGTTCGACCAGAGATTCGGGTCGGAAGCCTGCTTCTCAATTTCGGCTAATTGCGGACGCAGCTTGCTGGTGTCAAAGGTACTCCCGAAGTTCGTGGACCTTATGCTGCAGCGGCGAATATTCTTTTTCTAATTCTTCGATCATCTATGCCTCTGCCCTGACGCGGAATGGTAGGCGCGCGAGCAGCGCCCCTGCGGAAATTATCGCACATAGGTAGGCGAACCAGTCCCCATGGCGACTGTAAAACGTGGTTACGTTCGAGACGGCGTAAGGGGCATCGACTGCCGTGCGGATCTTTCGCGGAGCACTAGCCACGATTCGTCCATAGGGATCAATCGAGGCGGTGACTCCGGTGTTGGTATCACGTAGCAGCCAGCGATTGTTCTCCACGGCCCGCATACGCGCTTGTTTCAGGTGCTGGGCGTAAGCGCCGCTGTCGCCATACCAACCATCGTTAGAGATATTCACCAATACCTGGGCCCCATTTGCGGCGAGCTGGCGGACTTCATCCGGAAAGATGGACTCGTAGCAGATGAAAATTCCCAGACTGTTCCCGTCACCCTGCAGCGGCGCCCGCGATTCTCCCGGAGAAAAATCACCGACTTCCTTGCTCAGGCCTCCGGCAAAGCCAAAAATGCTTTTGAAAGGCACGTATTCGCCGAAGGGGACGAGGTGCATCTTGTCGTAGCGGCTAACCCATTCGCCACGCGGGTTTACCAGCGCTGCGGAGTTATACGACTGAGTAACCCTTTGGGATGACTGGCCAGCGTTGCTGGTTCCCACACTTCCCGCTAACACCCAGGTTTGCGCCTTCCGGGCGATGTTGCTGACGGCTTCGCGAAAAATTGGATCAGTCGTGTAAAAGGGCGCCGGCGACTCCGGCCAAACCATCAAATCGGGGAGTCGTTGCTGGTTGGGGCCTGGACTCAAGCTAATTCTGGTCAAATCGGTGAGAGTGTCTTCGAAGTACTCCTTCGTCCACTCTGGCCCCTGAAGAATCGGGATATTTTCCTGCACCAGACGCGCAGAATGGTCGGTAACCAGAGGTGGCGGGACGAGCCAGAGTCCGGCTTGGAGGACGACGGCTGAACCCAGAGCAGCCAGCAGGAGAAATTTGCGCTGCTCGCGCCGGATCAGAAAGGCCGCAGCCATGGCGGCGTTGACCACCATGATCTCAAACGACAAACCATATACGCCGGTGAACGTGGTCACATGGGCCAAAGGGATGTTGTCGACCTGCGCGATTCCCAGCAGGTCCCAGGGAAATCCAGTAATCCGGGTGCGGGCCAGTTCCACAGCAACCCACATGGCTGGAGCCAATAGTAAAGCGCGGCGGCTGAACGGACTGCTTCCCGCTAACAGACTGATCAGCAGTCCGAAGACGCCGTGGTAGATGGCCAGATACAGGCCGAAAAGAATCAGAATGCCAACCGCCGCAGGGGCACTGACTCCGCCGTACTGCCGCATGGTGTTGTAAATCCAGTAGCAGGTTCCGGCGTACCAGATAACTCCGCACGAATACGCCAGAAGAAATGCCTGCAGCGGACGCGCCGGCAGCAGTTTGATTCCAGCGCGGATCTGCAATGTATCCGGTTGCCGCGCTCGCAACAGTGCGACCAGAAGCGGAGCAATCGCTATCCAGCAAAGAATATAGAGATTGGGTAGAGGAAAGATCAGAATCTGCAGGGCCGCCGAGAGCACGACCAGAAGCCAGGCACTCTTATCAATGCGTAGCACCTCGGAAGAATAGCAAACTGGCGGTGTCATCTCGGGCAAATGACCGGTTCATTCCTGCAGACTCATTCGTTGCCGTACAAACCCGACGATTTCCTCCGTCACATAGTCTGGCGGTTGAATGTGGAAAACGGGACGTCCTGCCACGGGCTTCAGTGAGATTCCGCTCCAAGTGGGGACTGTGGCCTTCATCTCATGCAAAATGACGGCATCCGCTCGGTCGAGGAATTCCTGTGCTGATCTTTTGAAGTCCGCGGTTGTTGGATCGAGCACCGTCACGTAAATATCCGGACGCACAAACTTCAGAATGCTGTTCGACTCCAGAATCACGTTTTTCGATTCCGCCAACCGGCGACGAATTGTGGGCACAGCTTCCGCCAGTCTTCCCTGCTCGGTTCGTACCCACCATACCCGCGCCGCACCCGATGCCAAAAAGCGAGACGTATCAGATTTCCCAGACCGATCTTTCTCCTCTGAGATTGCCCAAGTGTGGTCCTCAGTCGCGCAGTGGCACGCTTCGCCGTTCATCGAGCAGACGCCGTGGCCATATTGCGTGATCTTCATCGCCGTCCAGTTGTATTCCGGAAGGGCGGCAATCAAGCCAGCGACCACGCTCGTCTTGCCCACGCTGCGCGAGTGTCCGCCGATGACGACGACTGCCATTCATCCCTTCTTTGCCAAGCGCGCTAGGACCGCGAGCTGTTTCAAGTATTCACGGATCGGCCGCGCCGGAGTCCCCCAAAACACGATTCCCTTCCCACGACATATTTTATTGGAGGGAACTCCGCTTTGTGCGCCCAGTATCACTCCTTCTTCGATGCGCGCGTGCTCCCCGATGCCGACCTGGCCGGCCAGCACTGCATTCTTCTCGATCATGACACTTCCGGAGAGTCCGGTCTGCGCGGCAATTACGACATCTTCGCCAATCTGGCAGTTATGACCGATATGAACCAGATTGTCGATCTTCGTGCCCCGACCTATCCGAGTGATTTCGAGTGCGCCACGATCCACGGTTGTGTTGGCGCCGATTTCGACGTCATCTTCGATTTCCAAACGACCGATCTGGGGGAATTTCTCATAGCGGCCAGCTGCCTGATCGCGCGCATAACCGAAACCGTCACTGCCGAGCACGGCTCCGGCGTGGACAATCACCCGATCGCCAAGACGTGCGCCGGGATAGATGGTCACATTCGGATACAGCTCACAATCACGTCCGATGTTCACATTCGCGCCGATCACACATCCGGCGCCTATCCAAGTGTCGTCGCCGATCTGCGCGCCTTCGCCGATCACGGCTCGCGCTTCCACGGTCACGCCACGGCCCAGACGAGCGGAGGCATGCACGACTGCGGTTGGATGAATACCGGGCTGGCGTTCTTGCGGCGGACAAAGAAATCGTGCAGCCCGGGCAAATGCCAGTCGGGGCTGGGTGGATAACAGCAACGGTTGTGCGCTCTTCTTCGACGCGGCAAATTCACCCGCGATCACCGCCGAGGCTCGCGATTTCAAAGCCAGGCGGAGATTTTTTTCGTCTTCCACGAACACCAGGTCTCTGGGCGAAGCAGCCTGAATGCTGGAAATATTCGTGACCTCTACAGTTCCATCGCCAACCACGCGGGCTTGGACAAATTCGGCGATCTCCCGCACTGAACGCTTCTTCATTTTGACCCGACGCGGCATGGCACCTTTTTATACGTTTGCCGGAGGAAAGGAAAGCTGGGGCGGGCAACGGCGGTGTGCAGGTTGAGTTGGCATCCCGAGCAAGCGCCAGTTGCGGAGCGAGGGATCTGGGCGCGCCGATTCGTGCCAGCGCACACGAAAGGCGCACATCCTTCGTCAAACTGCAGTAATTACCTGAGGACTAAAATCAGGACATGGAGCGAAAGATTTTCTGGATCAGCTTCACCGTGCTGGGCCTGGCTGCTGATTTCGTATTTCCGCTGTGGTGGGCGCTGCTGGCGACCATCCCGATAGGTTTTGTGAGCTGGTGGATCGCCTATCGCAGCGACTGGTTTTAAGCCTATGCTCGCGTTTTGGGCCGTCGTCACGGCCAACAGCACCTCTGGAGTGGGAACAGCTACATTTGCTCAAGAATGCACCGACGCTGAACGGTGGCTTCGGCGTTCGTACGAATCGCTTCGGCGACGCCGGCTGCCAGGGCTGCCGGCATATGACCTTCGACAACGACCTCTATGTACTTGACGCCGAGAGTCAATGACACGGGTACCCCCGCCACAATAATCCGGGCGTCCTCCTGGCCTTCGCATGGCACGATGGTGTACTCGATGTCTCGCGGTAAGAGGGCTTCCGGCTTCGGCCGATGTTCCAGCACGAATAGCCCCTTTTCCTGACGAATTGAGAACTCAAGCCAGTTGCGGTTCGTGAGGCGCTGCCAGACCCAAGACTTCATGTCGAGAGCATAATCTTCAAAGTTTCGCCGGGTTTGCTGATGGTTGCTATGCCCCTGAATCACTTGGCCGCGTCTGATCGTGATAACCCCTTCTCGATCGTATGAGGCTTCGTGCTCGGAGATCCAGCCAGGCATCTCCCCGGATGTCGCGATCTCAGAGATGCGGTACTGCGATGGGTCGAGTACGTAGACAGGAGTGTGTTCGGGCCGGCGGTCGTTCTTGTAACCGAGGCAGCCGATAATGAGAATGCGATCGCCAGCGACGGTGGCTGTGTGGAAATCCGTTGGCGGAAAGACTTCCTTCGCATAACCGTAAATCTCTATTTCACCGGCGGGTCCGAGCACGACGACGTCGTTGTAGATATAGAAATCCGGGTCGTAAAAGTCTTCGTGCTCACCACCGACGCAAATAACTCTCCCGTCAGCCAACTGGCTTCGAGTAGCGCCCATCCGGTCGAATGTGCAGATCGGTCCGTCTTCGCGATTCAGTGGGATATGGAACAGGTCTCGTGCGTGGTATGGGCCGTATCTGGACTTGAGCTTACCTTCTCGCATCCGAAGGCCGAGTTCTTCGAGAGGGCTTCCCCCATCCGTCGGAGGAGCATCGTCACCGCGGATCATCCATTCCCAGAAGGCAAGTTTCATTCGTTCCGGGTTGGCATTTCCAAACCGAGGCCGACGTTGTTGATCGAAAACTTCCCGACTAATTTTCATCAGGTGTGATAGGTGGACTGTAAAGTGCGCGGCCTTTGTTCGCGTAATATCCGCCGCCCATCAATAAGATGACAGTCATCCTAATACAACCCCGGCTGCCCCGGCGGCCGGGTTTTCCAGCGGCGATGCACCCACAGCCACTGATCGGGATAACGGCGCACGTACTCTTCAATGACTTTCGTAAAACGGGCCGTATTGGCAACGATGTCGGCATCGTCATCGCCGGTCCGCACCAGGTCGAGGGCGGGATCAAAACGAAGGCGATATTTTCGCAGCTTGGCATCCCAGATGGTGAAACCGGGAACGACAGCCGCATCAGTTCGCATCGCAATCCGCGCCATTCCACTCGCGGTACAGGCCGGAATACCGAAGAAATCTACAAATACTCCCTGCGGCGGAGTCATATTGGTGTCCATGAGAATGCCCACGGTCTCTCCGGCTTTCATGGCGGAGAGCAGTCCACGGACGTTGTCGTCTTTGTCGATCATCTGGTTGCCATGCATGGTGCGATACCGGCGAGTCATACGATCGAGATAAATATTGTCCAAAGGCCGCATCACAACCTGCAAGGGATGCCCATAGAGAGAGTGGGCAAAGGCGGAGAGCTCCCATCCACCCAGATGAGCAGTCAGAAACAACACTCCCTTGCCGCGGGCGAGGGCGCGTTCGAAATTCTCGAAACCTTCGTACACCACAACCTCGCTGACGTTTTCCCGCGTGTACTTTGGAAACAGGCATACCTCAGCTAGCTGGCGACCGAATGAAGTGAACACACCTCGCAAGATTCGTGCGCGTTCGTGCTGACTTTTTTCCGGAAACGCCAGTGCCAGATTGCGCCGGCCGACATGCCGCAGCCGGATATGCAGCAGGTAAACTGCCCAGCCAAGAAGGATGGCCGCTGCTCGCGCCAAAGAACGGGGCAGCGCGCCCACAAATTTGATGATCAGCCACGCAAGTGCGTACTCAAGTCGCTGACGCATGTAGGGACTGGTGACGGTAGCACCCGGGAAAATTCTCTGTCAAACGCGGGAGCAGGCCTTTGCCATCGGACCTCGGACGTCGGGAGTCGGATTCCGGTCTGACGTCCAAAGTCAGAGGTCTGCAGTCCGGGGTCGATGGTTGCTTACTTGCTCGATGCCGACTTGGCCCATTTGGCCAAGCTGTTGAGAAACGGAAAGGCGCCAGCCGGAGGATCAATCTGCCCGGTTAGCGACGTCTTGAATGGCACCATGCGGCCATAAAATTCTCTGGTGCTGTCTTTGTCCTGGCCGACCGCGGCGCCACTCAGCTCGAGGCCAGCGAAAATACCCCGCGCCCGGGAATAACTGAGCACTTGAGCGCGCAGCTTCCAGTCCGTGTCAGCGGCAGCGTGGCGGCCGACTGGGCCTGCAGCAACGCTGGCATCAGCCCCCAGTTTGAACTTGCTGTTGAGCAGGTTCCTCATGCCGTTGTCGTTCATGATGAGCATAACCAGGTCGACTGCCTGGCCGCCGATCTGGAGTCCGAAGCTACCTCCCTTGATGCTGAAGAACGCAGGCGCGCTCCAACCCTTGGGCGTACGGCAACTGGCAACTCCTCGGCCATAGCGGGCCCCGAAAATGAATCCTCCCTTGAGCATCGACGGAACCACGGCCACGCACTCGGCTGATCCGAGTACCTCTTCAGGGATGCCCTGGTCGGGGGCAGATTCGATTTCATCCAGCACCGTGGCCGCGGCCTTGACGCGGTCTACAGCCTTGCTGTCTTTGGATTTTTCATCTGCCGCGAACCCGCCTGCGGCCAGACCGGTGACAACCCACAGAAGTAGAAGTCGCTTCATTTCTCCTCGGCTTTCCTGTGTTTAGATTTTCCTGGGAAACAATGCTCTTGATTCTAAAGGATTCGGCCCAGAAGAGAGTGGTTGGTTATCCACGAAGGAACTTCTGTAGTAATCGAGGAACTCTAAGGGGTGGTTTTCAGGGGAAAAAATTCGGGGCTGACAGTGGTGACCCTAAATCTCCACTCCCAACCCCGTCTCCCAGGTTCTGTGGTAGGTGAGGCGAGTATGGGGCAGGGTCAGGAAGCCAACAAGATTACGCAGGTCAT
>JABCYV010000046.1 GCA_013290025.1 Acidobacteriota bacterium | reverse complement strand
CACGTATACCCACGGCGGCACATGGCAAATTTTGGCGAGACCAATGCTGACGAAATCAATGACCTAGCTCGAATCTTGCACTTTACGCTAGGCAAAATCCATTTTGGCCTCGACGATCCTGACTTGAGTTACAGGCTGCGCACCGCTCCCGCGGCCAACACTGGCATACAGTACTACCACTGGCATCTCAGCATCGTTCCCTATCTGCCGCTGGCATTTGGAATCAGAAAAGCGGACAGAGTGTTGATGAATTCTGTCTCGCCTGAACGGGCGGCGGAATACCTCAGATCGGTTCGCTTGGGGAAAGCAATTCCCGCGTGACGCGTGGCAATACAAACGTTACGTGAGCAGAGTGCCGGCCTTCCAACGCTAGTCCTCTACATTTGAGCCGGGAAGCGCCAGTTGGTCAGCCACAGCGGAGAAATCCTCTAATGAATCGGCTGATTCTTCGGTACTTCCTGTCTGCTTCTCCAACTTACGTTGGATTTTGCGTTCCGCCTTTTCGCGCTGCTTTTCCTGACGCGAGCGCTCCTTCTGACGCTTGGTAAAGCTCGATCGGCCTCGACCAGACATAAAAACCTCCATGGGGAATTTTTGGGCCAAATAGCTCCTAGTGCAACGGCCCGTGTTGCATCCTTCGATGCGCCGACAGCTACCAGCGCGGCTCACGAGGCTGGCGGGCATGGCCGCGGTAGTCGTCGCGTCCGCCGCCACCGCCGGATGACCGCCCGCCGCGGGGTGGGCCGCCGCGGTCAGTCTTAGGTCGGGCTTCATTAATATTCAGCGCGCGCCCGCCCAGTTCTTTGCCATTCAGAGCCGCAATAGCTTTCTCCGCCTCGCCGGAATCGGTCATCTCGACGAATGCGAATCCCCGCGAACGACCGGTATCGCGATCGGTTACGATGCTGACTTGCTCGATGGCCCCATGGGGCTCGAACAACGCTCGCAGTTCTGCTTCGGTGGTGCTATGCGGAATGTTGCCAACAAAAAGCTTCTTCATTGTATTTCCTCGTGTCGCTAACCAAACTAAAAGTAAGTTTTATCACGCGAGCTTGCCAGACTGTCGATGTACGGCGTCCGCCCAGGACCAGCGTGGAGGTTTTTCGTCGGCGGCCGCGGCTCGTTCCGGCCGCGGGTCTTTCAGAGACCGAATCGCGGCAATCCGCCAGGATGCTTCCTGAAAGCCGTACCTTCGGGGCAATGCTTCGCATGCATGCGCGTACAGTGCGATTACCATCTCTCCCCAGGCGCCATGGATGTTGTGCAGCGGCAGCTCCGCGGTACCGTCATCTGCCGCCGGAGAGCCGGCCACATACTCGGGCTTGCCCACCAAGAAGGCGACGGTCTGCGGAGGTTTGGCTCTTCTCACGTCATCGCAAAATTCCTGCACGTTGGTAGAATCGTTGCGCACGTCCACGAGGATCAGGCTATAAGCATCGGCCTGCCATAGCGAACGCGCCTCGCTGATATCAGCCGCGCAGTCGACCTCGGCGCCCAGCTTGCGCATGATCTGCGCCCGCAAGTCACGCCGCGTGGCGTGAGTGTTCACTAATAACACTCGTTTCTTTGGAGTCAGCGGGACGCCCAACGAAGACGCCATCTTGTTCATACTCGTCCCTGGCCGCTCGCCGTGGAAGCTTCCACCTTTTTCCTCGCGCCCGGCTGCACCACGAGGCCAGCCTCGGCCTTAAGCAGTTCGCGAGTTCGCCTGCGGCGAAGAATGTTCTGCTTTCGTTCCCGATGGAATCTGGATTTATCGCCGTTTCGTTGTGACATCGCCAATCCTCCTGTGCCCGCAGGTCGCGCCGCATCAGATTCTGTGTCGACCAACAACTCCTGGCCTGCGTGGTGCTAAACTGCAGCTCCACAAAAGCCTTATTTTTTCTGTAGTGTAAGGCGCCTTCCTGGAAGCCGGTTTCTCAATCGCGAAGGCGCAGAGTGATTTTAGCGATGTGTCTTCGTGGTTAAGGGTTACGTCATTATACCTCGTCGCCCTCGAAGAGGAACAAAATAGGGATTGGGCAAGAACTTCTTACCCAATTTGCGCCAGCACGAAAGGCCGGTTGGAAGCCGAATGAGAGCCAGATGCGATTGCTTGACTCGGAACAGGTTCACCCGGATTCGACTGGACTATGCCTTAGGTCACTCGACGTGAGAATGTCTCAAGGAGAGGACGCTAGGGGCTGCCGGTAGCGAGTAGCTTGTAGAATTTCTTCAGGAATTCGTGCCAAAGGGACTACTCGCTGCAGAACGCCACTGCGCGCGCAGGCCCGAGGCATACCGTAGATCGTGCAGCTCGACTCATCTTGCCCCAGTGTGGTGCCCCCGTTGTTCGCGATGGCCTCCATACCGCGCAAGCCATCGACGCCCATCCCAGTCATGATGATACCCATGGAGTAAGCTCGAAACACTTCTGCCACGGACAACATCATCACATCAACCGAAGGTATGTGGGCGCAATTTTCGGGCGACTGCGACAGGCGAATTAGAACCTGCGATGAAGTATGCCGATAAACCGTCATGTGTTGTCCCGCCGGAGCTATATACACGATTCCGCCTCGACTACATCGTGGTTGTTGGCCTCCCGAACGGTTACCTTGCAGAATCCATCGAGCCGCCGGGCGAGAGGTCCGGTGAAGCCAGCAGGCATGTGCTGGACAATCAGAACGCCGACCGCCAAGTCGGCAGGCAAAAGAGGCAGGATTTCCTCAAGGGCCTGTCGTCCGCCCGTGGAAACCCCGATTGCAATGACGCTGGGAGAGACGCTCACCGTACGCGGGCGGAATTTGACTGCCGAGCGGGCAACCCGGGCCATGGACCGAGGCCAGCAAGTTTCGGCCGCCGCCTTAATTTTAATAATCAAGTCCTCGCAATTATTCTCGATGTCAAGTGACACCGCAGATAGCTGTCTAGGGACATAGTCGAAAGCCCCGCCGGCCAGCGCTTCCAAAGTGATCCTTGCGCCTCCTGGGTCAGCGAGCTAATCACAATCACGGGACGGGGGAAATCCCGCATAATGCCTCTTAGGATTTCGAGGCCGCCGAGGCCCGGCATTTCCACATCGAGGATGACGACATCAGGCTGCAGCAAGCAAATCTTCTCTAAGGTCTCCGGGCCGGTGTGAGCTGTCCCACTCACGCGCAGCGCAGGATCAGATTCAATCATGCGGGTGAGGGTATTTCGCATGGAAGCACTATCATCCGCCACCAGCACCCGAACTAACCGCGAGCTGTGATGCGCGTTCATTAAGGCACGGGGTAGAGCAATCTCACTAGCCGATGCATATACATCTGCCGCTCAAAAGTGAAGCGAGCCAATCGAAAGCTGTCAGAAGCAGACTTTGCAGGGCCGCGATCGTCATCGGGCAATTTTCTGGGGGCAGAAGATTGGGTTCGCGCTGCGTTGTGGGGCGCAGGCTCTCGTCCCAGCACCACCACGTCGACCCGGCGGTTAAGGCCACGTCCTTCTCGGCTATCGTTTGTGGCGACGGGGTGATATTGGCTGTAGCCAGCCGCTGACAGCCTTTCGGGCGCAAAGTCATATCGGATCACAAGTATGCGGATGACTTCCGTGGCGCGTTCGGTTGACAATTCCCAGTTGGAATGGAACCTGGAATTGTGAATGGGCACATTGTCAGTATGGCCCTCGATCCGGATGCGATATTTCCGCTGTGCCAGCAACCCTGCCATGCGGGTAAAGGCAGGCATCGAACTATTCTTGATTTGAGCCGAACCGCTTTCGAAAAATCCGATTTCCAGTAGGCTTATCACTAGGCCATCCGGCACACTGCGCAATGCCACTTCTCTTCGGGAAATTTCCGGCGCCAGAGCCTGCTCCAGTTCGTAGCGCAGATCGCCTAGATCTCCGTCCTCCTCAGCGCTCGAGAGATCGCCGTGCGGCGGAGCCACGAGGCGCCCCAAAGCGGCAGTGTGATCCACATTCTCAATGGCCTGGACATCACTGAATGGCATTGGTTCCTGTGTGTCAACTGGAACCTGAGTGCTGGATGTAGGAAAGGCTCCGAGTTCCTGGAAGGCAACCTGGATGGCCAGAGCCAGCTTCCCCACTTTCCGCTTATCCACTTGTGAGGTGGAATAACCGTTGGTATTAATGTTTGCCACGTTGTTGGCGACCACGTCGAGAGCTTGTGTCTGCGTCTTCAGACCGGCACACGCCGCATAGTATCCGCTGTCCAAGATTTGTTCCTCGTTTAGGCATAAGCACGCAGCGAGCCAATTCGACCGCGGAAATCACGTCGGAAATAGTTCACGAACTGGGACTCTTGCGAAGATTTAAATGGGAAGTGTTAATGCTGAGAAGACAGGGGGAATATCTTGCCCGGCAAAGCCAACCCGCGCGGCAAAATCTCCCGCGGGGTTCACGTAGCACAAATGGACGAACCTCGTGTCACCAAGTTAGGTATGAGTATCTGGTTTCTAGCCCCCGGGACCGTCGTTGGCGACATACTGCTCCAGAGAGTCCAGTTCCTGGCTGAGGTCGCCGATGCGCCATTCGAGGACATTGCGGATCGAAAGCATGCCGAGAAGCTTGCCCTCGCCATCCACCACCGGAAGATGGCGGAAATGACGTTCTACCATTGTGGCTAAGGCTTCACCAGGAGTGGTTGCCAATGTGGCGAGTTCGACCGGTGTAGTCATCAACTCTCTCACCGGAGTTTTTTTCGGGTCGCGCCCACTCAGCGACAGTTTGCGTAACACGTCACGTTCGGTGAAAATTCCCGCCACTCGTCCCTCGCCGTCCACCACGCCCACGGCACCCACACGATGGTCCAGCATGAGATTGATGGCCTCGGCGACGCTGGCCTCAACCGGTACTTTCGCCACTTCCGAATCACAAAGTTCTAGGACACTCATGATGACCTCCTGCAGGTACCAACCGGAAGCATCGAACGTGCCAGCCGGGACCAACCGATCAAAAGGAGATTTGGGCATTATGACGTGCGTGCGGCCGCTGTCAAGGGCATTTGGCCATAAGATTTTTGGATGGGCGTGATTGCTGATCTGGATAACCAGACCCTGTCATGCCGAGCCTTTTGTCATGCTGAGTGCTTTGTAATGCTGAGCGAATCTGGCCTTCCGCCGGCGGGAGGCCAGAGCAGCCGAAGCATCCCTACTCGCATAACTTTGCCGGGAATAAAGATTGCTCGCTCTACCCCGAATAACAGTGACCCACTACCTGACCTCATTTTTGAAAACCTTCCCATCTTTCATCACGAACGGCACTGTCCCGAGAACCTTGATGTCGCGTAGCGGATCGCCATCCATGGCAATGATGTCCGCGAACGCGCCGGGGGCGACAACGCCGATCTGACCTTCCATATCGAGCATCACGGCCGCTCGAGAGGTGGCGCTCTTGATGGCGTCCATGGGCGACATGCCGAAATCGACCATGCGCGAAAACTCCTGCGCCATGGGCTCAGTCCAGGGTATCCCGCCCATGTCGGTGCCGTAGACAATCTTCACCCCTGCCTTCAACGCCTTCTGGAAAGATGGGCCATGCACGGCAGCACGCTTGCGGTCGCGCTGGCCAACGGGCGTGTCGGCTGGGGCCCAATCGATGTAGTAAGGGCTGAGTGTAGGACAATACCAAGTGCCTTGTCTGACCATCTGTGCGATCTGCGCGTCGGTGATTTCAAGGCCGTGCTCGATCGAATCGCAACCACCGTCCAGCGCCCGCTGCAATCCGATGCCACTGTAGGCGTGACAAGCAACTTTCCTGCCCCAGCCGTGGGTTTCGTCCACGATGGCTTTTAGTTCCTCGACCGTGAGCGTGGGCTGCGAAACCAGTTCCCCGTTCTTGCCCACCCAGGAACGGTGGGTCATGTAAACCTTGATCCAGTCTGCCCCATGAGAAAGTTGCTCGCGTGCGGCTTTGCGCGCTTCGACTGGACCGTCGATCAGCTGTGCGCCCTTGGGCATGTCTAACTCGGGCGCATAGTCTTCGAGGTTGTAACCGCCGGTCGTGGAAATCGCCCGAGTGGCAACAAACATCCGCGGCCCAGGGACGTAGCCGCCTTCGATCGCTTGCTTGATGCCGACGTCGCCGTAGCCTGCGCCTTCCGTCTCTACATCGCGCAGCGTGGTGAACCCTTGTTCCAGTGCCCGACGAGCCGCCACCGTGGCCCGAGCGGCGCGAAAAGCCAGCGGATATTTCAGGATATTTACGTCGTAGCCTCCCTTGGCCGGATCCTCGCCTTGCAGGAAGATGTGGGTGTGAGAATCGATCAGCCCGGGCAGAACCGTCTCATGAGATAGATCGATGACAGTCGCGCCGGAAGGAATCTTTGTGGAGGCAGCATCGGAGACACTTTCAATTCTGTTGCCGCGCACGATGATGACCTGGTCTCGACGCGGCGTGTCAGATTTTCCGTCAATCAGCGTGCCAGCGCGAATCACCGTGACGGGTTGCGGGGTCGGCTCTTTCGCAAACGCGAATCCAAGCGTTAGACAAAGCAAAAGCACAGAGCGCGAGATCTTCATGTGCCTCCTTTTGAATGCGCGATATTCTACGCTCCCTGGCCCGTGATAATGGCGTCTGCTTCAATCTCCAACAGCATATCCGGCGAAACTAGAGCACTCACTGCCACCATGGTGGACGCGGGACGAATATCTCGAAAACATTCACCGTGGGCTTTGCCGACTTTCTCCCAATCCGCAATGCGGGTGAGGAATATGCGGGTGCGAACTACATCTTTGAGGGTGGCACCCGCTTTCTGGAGGGCTGACTCGATATTCTTCAGCGCCTGCACCGCTTGGGCGTAGGCGTCGCCTACTCCGGTGATCTTGCCATCGGGACCCGTGGCCGTCGTGCCCGCAATATGAACCGATGAGCCTACTCTTACAGCACGGGAGTAACCCACAATCGATTCCCACGGTGCTCCGCTGGAGATGTTTTGCCGTTGCATGACCTCCTCCTTGCCGATGATTGTACTGAAACCGCTGTAGCTCGCCGTCGATTAGCAGCCGACTTCACCGTTTGCCAACAGGAAAGCGGGAAACCGCGCAATGATTTGCATCATCGAAATAACTGATGCGCGCGACTTACAAAAGTCACTTGCCTTGGCATCAAACCTAAGGTAAACATTCGCACAGCGCGGTTGGAATCCCGTTGCAGATACGGGTTTTCCAGGAGGTGAGCCCCGAATGATTCCGGAAACGCACCCGCTGCAGCAGTTGTTCGTTGAACTGGTAGGACGGCACTATGCGGAAGAGATTGGCATCCGCGATCCGCAGATCGTAAGTTATGTGGCCAGCTTAATGGCGGAATTCTGCGACGTGGAACAGTTGTTTAAAATTCGCAATGCCGTGGGACAGCCGTTGAGCGATGTTGGCGAGATGCTGCTGGAATCTGATCCGGTATTTGGCCCCGCGCCCTCTTTTGATCGTGAGCGCCAGGTGCGCAAGCACATCGGCGATTACACGCTTTTCTTCGCCGGAATGTTTCCCGAGAGCATCAACCACTTCCGGCTCCGACGCCAGCGTCTGGAAAACTTCATCGAATGGATGAAGGCGGGCAAAGAGAGCTATTACATAGTTTCCAAGTTCGAGCACTTCGAGTACACCAAGGTGGCGCCACTGTTCGCCAACCTGTCACAGCACTTCGAGCAGTGCGTGTACGGCCTCAACCTGGTGAAAAATGATCTCGAGGAAATGCAGCACCCCATCGTGCGACGCGCAGATGAGATTCTGATGTAAGTCGTCACTTTGACCGCGTCGGAATTACTCGCTTACATCTTGCGATAAAAACTCAACCCCGCATCTCCTTGCTCCAGCTTCCGGTACCGCTGCAACGACCCGAATATTTCTCCCAGATCAAATTTCTTCTGGTGCTCAGCCATAACTATTCCATTCGAACTCAGCAAACGAGATTCTCCGAGGAAACCTAGCGTTCGCTGATAGACCTCTTCCATGCGGTAGGGCGGATCAAGGAAAACAAAGTCCACCATAACTGGCTCCGCTTCCAGCTTTTGCAGCGTGCGTATGACATCCTGCCTGAGAACCTGAAAACCAAATTCCACTCCCAAAGACTGCAGATTCTTTCGTACCAGCTGTGCCGCGGGTACGGAAGATTCCACGAAATACACCTGGCTGGCTCCGCGGCTCAGCGCTTCGATGCCGACCGCGCCGGTTCCGGCAAAGAGGTCCAGCCATACTGTCCCCTCAAGTGCGGTCGGATTCGCGGCAGTAAGGACGTTGAACAGAGTCTCGCGCAGGCGGTCGGCTGTGGGGCGGAGATCCATTCCACGCAGCGAGCGCAGCGGGCGACTCCGGTATTTTCCGGCGATCACTCGCATAATGCATCCACTCGTGGACGGCTGCCGCGGTCAAAATCGCCGTCCTAGCACCTTCGACTATCCAAACCGAATCGCAGGGTCACGCACTGGCGTCTAAACTATATAGAATGGTAGTAGTGAAAAGCTGCAGCGGGCTTTGAGTATGAAAAGTTGGTCGATCCTGGCGGGCCGTATCTTCGGAGTAGAGCTCCGCATCCACTTGAGCTTTGTCTTCCTCCTGTTTTTTGTGTGGTTGACGGAGTCGGCAGCGCATGGGAACGCCAGCGCAGCCCGCGGCCTGGCGCTGGTCGGGATTATTTTCGGTTGCGTGATTTTGCACGAACTGGGCCACGCGTTGGTGGGCCGACATGCCGGTATCCGCGCTAAGGCGATCATCTTGCTGCCCATTGGCGGAGTTACGCTGCTGGATGAAACGCAGCAGCCGCTGGAACCTGGAACTCTGACGTGGAAACGGGATATTCGCATCGCCTTGGCTGGCCCCCTGGTGAATCTGGTGATTGCAGTGGTATCCGCTGGCCTGATTCTTCTAGTGGCCCCACGGTTCCAGCTGTGGGTCAGGCCTTATCTTGATTCCAGCAATTTGCCGCGAAGCCTGGTCTGGGCCAATCTCTGGCTCGCGGGATTCAATCTGCTGCCTGCGTATCCGATGGATGGCGGCCGCGTGCTGCGTGCTGTGTTCAGCCGCCGCATGGACCCGATTCGCGCCACCCGCCGCGCGGTTTCGATCGGCCAAACTCTGGCCACGGTATTTATCTTCGCAGGCATGCTGCAATATATGCAGGGCGCCGGTCCTCCCAGCGCTTGGCTGGCGATGATCGGTTTCTTCCTACTGCTTGCGGCTCAGCTGGAAGAACGTTCAGCGGTCTTTCAATCGGTGCTCGAGGCGGTCCACCTGGAAGACATCATGCTCACTGACTTCGCCACGCTTTCCCCCGCCGATACATTGGAGGACGCGTTGGATAAAGCAGTGCACTCGCTACAGGACGACTTCCCGGTAATTCGCGGCAGCGACATGGTGGGGGTGATTTCCAAGCAGAAGATACTGGAAGTCCTTCGCAAGGAGGGCAACGGCTACGTGCAAGCCGTTATGAACCGGATCTTTGAAGTGGCCCAGAAAAAGGAATCGCTGGCTTCAGCCTTCCGTAAGCTCACCGCTCGCAACCTCAGCATCATTCCCGTAGTCGAGGATCAGCGTCTGGTTGGGATTGTGACTCTGCAGAATCTGATGCATTCCATGGCGCTGCTGGCTGAGAGTCGCAAGCTGCGAAGAGAAGCTCTCAATCCTTGAGTCTCGACCTCAGTCTCATCCGAAGGTAATCCGACCAATGTACAGTTTTCGCTAATCAGGTAGGTCGTTGACTTGTCGAGCTTTGCCTACTAACATGCGCGTTCATCGGCATAGAGGACGTTCCCTATCATCGGCCAAATCATCTCGCACTACCGCATCATCGAGAAATTGGGCGGTGGCGGAATGGGTGTCGTTTACAAGGCTGAGGACACCCAACTCGGCCGCTTTGTGGCGCTTAAGTTCTTACCTGATGAATTTGCACAAGACCATCAGGCCCTCGAGCGGTTTCGTCGTGAAGCACGCGCGGCATCCGCTCTGAATCATCCCAACATTTGCACCATTCACGAGATCGGCGACCACCAGGGACGGCCTTTCATCGTCATGGAGTATCTGGAAGGCCGGACCCTACGCGAACATGTCTTCGGCCGCCCGCTCGAAACTGAGCGACTCCTGGACTTGGGCATCGAGGTCGCCGATGCACTCGATGCCGCCCACGCCAAAGGCATTGTTCATCGTGACATCAAGCCGGCCAACATTTTCGTTACCGATCGGGGACTCGCCAAGATTCTCGATTTTGGACTGGCCAAGATAAATGTGGTTGGCGGTTCCAAATCCAGCGACTCGCCCACGGCGACCGAGGAGCATCTCACCAGTCCCGGCAGCGCGATGGGTACCGTGGCCTATATGTCTCCCGAGCAGGCTCTGGGTAAGGACCTCGACGCTCGCACCGACCTGTTCTCCTTTGGCGCAGTTCTTTATGAAATGGCTACGGGTGCCCTTCCTTTTCGCGGCGATACCACTGCCGCGTTATTCAACTCCATTCTAAACAAAGCGCCCACGCCGACCGTGCGTCTCAACCCGGAACTTCCCGCCGAATTGGAGCGCACAATTCAGAAGGCCCTCGAAAAAGATCGCGACGTCCGGTACCAGGGCGCCGCCGAGATGCGCGCCGACCTGAAACGCCTCAAGCGGGACACCACTTCCGGAAAGATCGAGGCTGCGGCTGCTTCGGCGCCTCGTAAGTCCCGCTGGCTCTGGCCCCCAAAGCGATCGTGTCTACACTCATTGTTCTTGCCGGGGCGTTTGTCTGGCTCAGTTCTTCACCGCCTCCACCAAGAGTGTTCACCACCACGCAAATCACTCGCGACGGGGCTCCCAAATTCAGCGTGGTCACCGATGGCTCCCGGCTCTACCTGACTGAGGTACGTAATTCGAACCGGATTTTTCAGGTTTCTACTAGTGGCGGAGAGACATCACCCATTCCCACTCCGTTTGCCAATGTGTTCCTTGATGACATCTCGCCCGATCACACTCAGCTCTTGGTAATCAGTTTTGTCGGCTCTGAAACGGACTCCCAGCTCTGGAGTCTGCCTCTCCCCTCTGGGACGCCCCGTCGGCTCGCTGACGGTGTGGGTGGCGCCGCCGCGTGGTCACCCGACGGGCGCCACCTGGTTTTCAGCAAGGGCACTGAGATATACGAGGCCACTGCGGATGGCACCGAACCGCACAAGCTGATTGCGGTTTCGGGAGATCCCCGCAGGCCTCACTTCTCCCCGGATGGCACTCGCATTCGCTTCACTATCGCGAAGCCCGAAAACAACTCTTACGCGCTGTGGGAAATTCAGTCAGATGGCAGCGATATCCATCCCTTGCTTCTGGGATGGCACAGCCCACCCAGCGAGTGCTGCGGTGCGTGGACGCCGGATGGCCGCTACTATCTCTTTATCAGCCGGACCCCTTCCGGAGGCAATATTTGGGCGATAAGGGAATCAGCAGGACTACTTCACAGGCGACCTTCCGTGCCCTTTCAACTAACCACCGGTCCGCTGTCCTTCGATTTCTTCGCACCGAGCCCGGACGGCAAGAAAATCTTCGTAGACGCATCGCAGGCTCGCGGGGAACTGGTTCGCTACGATCCAAAATCCCGTCAATTTGTGCCATTTCTCTCCGGGATTTCCGCTGGAGAATTGGACTTCTCCCGTGACGGCAAGGGGGTCACCTACATCTCCTATCCGGAGAACACATTGTGGCGCAGCCGAACGGATGGCAGCGATCGCTTGCAGCTCTCGTATCCGCCAGTTTCGGCCGGTCTGCCTCGATGGTCGCCCGACAGTACTCAGATTGCCTACATTGATACCCAGCCTGGCCGGCCCTGGAAGACTTTCCTGATCTCTGCCCAAGGTGGTACGCCCCAGGGAGTACTGTCGGAAGCCCACACTCAGGTGGATCCGACCTGGTCGCCAGATGGGAAGAAGCTCGCGTTCGGTCGAACCCAAGAGACTGGGTCGACTGAACCGTTGGTGATCCAGATCGTGGACCTCGCTACCCACCAGGTCTCCACCATTCCCGGCTCGGACAACTTGTACAGCCCTCGCTGGTCGCCCGACGGGCAGTATATGGCCGCGTTCAGCCAGGACTCCACCAAACTCCTTCTGTTCGACTTCAAGACCCGGAAGTGGTCGGACTGGGTCAACGAACCAGGCGTCATTGGTTTTCCCACCTGGTCGCGCGATGGGAAATATCTTTACTACGACAACATCCGTACAGAGCATCCCACTTTTCGGCGCGTTAAGGTGGGCCAGACCAATTCAGAACTCCTGGCTGATCTAAAAGACTTAAGCAGGTACTCGAGTGTTCCCGCCGGCCCCTGGAGCGGCCTTGCTCCCGACGGCTCTGCCCTCTTCGTACGCGGGTTGAGTAGCGACGAAATCTACGCCCTTGACCTGGAACTGCCCTAGCCCACTCGAACCCGCGATGGCCAGCTCGACCGACCGATTCGGAGGTCCACATCCTGGACTATCCGCTCATCCCGCTCAATTCGGCAACGACTGAGTCTTGCGTTCTAGAATTTCACTACCAGCCCGATCGAAGGTTCGGCCATGTGGCCCTCGGCGCCGGTGAACAGGTTTTGCACGTCGAAGCTGGGCGCCTTATAGACCAGCCCGCGGTATTGCAGCCGTAAAGCGACGTTTGAGGAGTGCTGAAATCGCGAAATTATTGGCAGAATCGAGAACACTTTGTAGTCCACCCCCGCTCCGTAGAGAAACGCGGGCTTGGTCTGCCTCCTCGCCCCGATGGAGCTTGGCATTGTGTCTATCTGAGTTATGCTTGGATTGAACACCAGCACCCCGCCGCCGCCGAATACAAAGGGTTCCAGTTTGTCGCTCTGAAGAAAGCTGAAGACGTAAGCTCCGGTAAATTCGCTGATCAGGCCCTGGATGCGGTAATCGGCACCGGATACATACAGCTGTGAGTTCTTAACCCGCGCGTAATTCACCTCTATCGAACTCCGCGGACTGAAGCGGACCCGGGCCGTGGCTATGAACGCGCCCGCCTTCGTCGGAGTCAGCGTGGTCCCATTTCCTGTGGATTGTTTGCTGAAGACCGCCCCTGCATTCAAGCCGATATCGTAACGGTTGTCCTGGCTGCGACTGATGCCAGTGAAAAGGAATAGCGCCACACTTATGAGACATGCTTTTCGTAGCATCAAATGCCTTTCATATCTTTTCACTGGGATCAAAAACAGACCTATCTGCGAATCAGCGCAAATCGCGACCCAGGTTTTCTTAAAACAGAGCTTTTTCTTAGAACAAGCGGATTGCCTTGGCCAACGCCACTGCCGGAACCTTCTTCAGCTCCGCCAACACTTCCTCAGATACCCGGCCATCTACGTGTACTACGGCGATGGCTTCACGCGGCGTACGCGCTTTGCCATTTCCGGTTCGACGGCCCAGAGAGAAGGCGGCGATGTTGATTTTGTGTTGACCCAGGATGGTGCCGACCCTCCCAATCACGCCGGGCACGTCACGGTTGCGCAAGTAAATCAGATTGCGCTCCAGCGGAGCCTCCACATCAATACCGTCGACATGAAGAAGTCTTGGCGTATGCCCGTGCAAAACCGCACCCTTGATCAGATGCTCTTCGGCGCTGGTCTTAAGCAGAATGGAGAGCACGCTGCCCGCGCCCCCGGTGGAGCTTTTCGGCTTCCGGGCCTCGTGGATGCGCAGCCCTCGCGAGGAAGCAATAGCCTCCGCATTAACCAGGTTGGCCTTTTCTTCCAGCGCTTCGTTGAGGATGCCCTTGATGGCGGCGTTGCGGATCAGTTCAGTCTTCCACTCCGAAATATGGCCGCTGTACCGCAGAGAAATCTCTTCTAGAGTCCCTTCGCTGGCCTGGGCCAGAAACGCGCCCAGCCTCTCCGCCAGTACGATGTAGGGTTGCAATTCGAGATATTCATGGTGCGAGACCGAGGGAACGTTCACTGCATTCTGGATGACGCCGTGCTTCAGATATTCCTTTACCTGCAGTGCGATCTGGTAGCCGACAGCCTCCTGAGCCTCGTGTGTGGATCCGGCGATGTGCGGGGTCAGCATCACATTGTCCATGGCTGCGAGCAGCGAGTTCTTCAACGGCTCTTCGGCGAAAACATCTAGAGCAGCCGCCGCCACGTGGCCTCGTTTCAAGTCATGAGCGAGAGCGGTCTCGTCCATCAGTTCGCCACGCGCGCAATTTATCAGCCGAACCCCGGCCTTCATCTTCTTTAGAGATGCAGCGTTGATCATATTTGCTGTCTGGGGAGTCAGTCCGACGTGCAGAGTTAGATAATCGGCAGCCGCATAGACCTCCTCCAGTTTGGCCATGCGAATGCCTTGTTCTCTGGCCACAGAGGTTGAGACGAAAGGATCGTGGGCAACAATCTCCATTCCGAAGGCTCGCGCCCGGCCCGCAACTTCCATGCCGACACGTCCCAATCCAACGATGCCCAGCGTCTTGCCACGGAGCTCGCTGCCCTGCAGCGATTTCTTGTCCCATTTTCCGCGGTGCATCAGTTCGTTGGCACGGAACAGGGGGCGTGCCATAGCCAGCATCATCGCCAATGTGTGCTCCGCTACGGCAATGGCATTGGCCCCCGGTGTGTTCATGACTGCGATGCCCTGGCGAGTGGCGGCTTCGAGGTCGATGTTGTCCACGCCCACGCCGGCGCGTCCGATCACCCGCAATTTGGGCGCATGGCGTAGCAGATCGGCATTCACCTCCACGGCTGAGCGCACGATCAACGCATCCGCGGCCTGCAGGTGTGCTGCGAGCTTGCCGTCTATCTGCTCAGGTGTCATCACCGTCCAGCGGCGCTCGCGGAGCAAGTCAAGCGCCACAGAGGAAATCTTTTCAGCCACTACGACTTTCATCTTCAGCTTCGTCCTTCGAAATTAACGTGTGTTGCAAATCCTTTACTCAGAAATGACAGACCACTGACAACCGCACTTATGAGGCTTCCTAGAATACTTCATACATTGACGGCAATCGCCCCTTGGAGATAAGTGATGAAAACAATGCTGGTTCTGCTGCTGACAATGAGCGCCTTGGGTTGCGGCTATGGTTCGCACTCTGGCACGATGGCAGCAGGCGCTCCTGCGGTGGCCCAACTGATGCCCAATACGGCTACCGCCGGCGGCATGGGATTTACTTTGACCGTTAATGGCAGCAATTTTGCCGGCGGCGCGGTTGTCTACTGGAACGGCACTGCCCGCAGCACGACGATGACTGTCGCGGGAACCCAGCTCACGGCCATGATCGCCGCCGCGGACATCGCTACCGCCGGTACTATTCCGGTTTATGTGAGGAATCCCGGCGGAACGGGTATTTATATGAATCAGGGCGGCCAGAACTCCAACATGATGAACTTTATGGTCAAGTAGAGCCTTGAGTGCTCAGGCGCCCACCGGCTGCCTTTTTTCGGCAGCTCGGGCGTAGACTTCCTGTGCCGCACGAACGCCAGCACCGTACTCCACGGGCTTTCCAGTTACAGTAGCGAGTACTTGTTCTAAAGCTGCCAGAATGCCTATCGTATCGAGATAATCGTAGTACCCAAGATGCGCAATGCGGAAAAGCTTGCCCTTCATCTCACCTTGGCCGTTGGCCACTACCGCCGCAAACGATTCACGGAATTCTTTTATTATGGCACCGGAGTCCACACCGACGGGCGATTGGATGGCGGTGAGTGCGGCCGCTGGCGAGGACGCCGCGAAGAGCTTTAGACCCAGGGCCTGGGCTCCGGCGCGGGTCATCTCTGCCGCCAGCTCTGCGTTGTTGATCAATGCTTCCCGCCCCGCCCCCAGATTGCCGTCGCCCATTTGCCGTATGAATTCGAGCGCGGCAGCCAAGCCGGCGAACAGTGACGTCGCCGGTGTATAGGACGACTCGCCTTTTGCTGCTGCCTTACGTTCCTTGCGGAAATCGAAGTAGTAGCGGGGAGATTTGCTCGTCTCCATGCGCTTCCAGGCGCGCTCGCTCACCGCACAGTAGGCCAGACCCGGCGGGATCATCAGGGCTTTCTGCGAGCCTCCAATGATGACGTCGATTCCCCAGCCATCCACATCAAAGTGCGTTGTCCCCAGGCCAGTAATGGCGTCAACCACCAGCAACGTGTCGTGACCCGTCGCACGGACGAGTTTGGCGATCGACTTTACATCGTGACGCGCCCCGGTGGAACTTTCTGTGGCCTGCGCGTAAACTGCGCGAATATCAGGCGTCAGTTTCTGACGAACTTCATCGAGCGAGAACGTTCCGCCATAGGGCGCAGTGACGACTTCAACTACACAGCCGAAGGCTTTAGCCAGGTCGCGCCAGCGCTCGCCGAACTTTCCCGCAGTCAGCACCAAGACTTTGTCGCCCGGTGAAGTCAGGTTCGAGACCGATCCTTCCATCACTCCCGTTCCGGAGGAGGACAGCACCAGGACGTCGTTACTGGTGCCGATGAATTCCTTCATATCCGCCAGCACGCGAGAGAACAAGGCGCGGAATTCGGCGGTACGGTGGTGCATGGCGGCGGACGCCATCGCGGTCTGGGCCGCAGGAAGTATCGGCGTCGGGCCGGGAGTGAAGAGACGATTTTTGCGCAACATTCCGATAAGTCCCAAAAATCAGCGAATCTGACTCTTCAGTAGTCTATCGGAACATTAGCCTGTTCTGAAGTGTTCCGCCAGACCTCTCGCAAACGGGCAGGGACGCGGTTGACGTCAATCGCGAATGGATTTGGCAGCGAGAATTTCCGGCTTGGCAACATCCGGTGGCTTGGAAAAAAGATCTTTGGCTTTGGCGAAGAGCGCCTTGGCAATTTCGCCATTAAGGTGGGCGTTGCGGCCGTTTTCGTCGGCGAAGGTGTCGAAGATGCCGTACTTTCCCGGCCCCATCTTAATGGCGTACCAGCTAAGTGTGGCCGATTCACGCTCAGCCAGCGGCTGCGCTGACTTCAGAAATTCTTCCACCTCTTTTTCTTTTCCCGGCTTCGCTTCCAGCTGGGCCCAAATGGCAAGTCTGCTCATGGCTGATTTCTCCTGAGCATGAGATGCGCGTCAGGATCGTTTGGTGACGGATTTTGATCGGAGAATCGGGTGAACCAGCCGCTCCCTATTCCTCCGATATAATTAGCCCCACCATGACCCTGACCGAGCAGATTCAGAAAGACATTACTACCGCGATGAAGGCGCGCGACGAGGCGCGACTCTCGACTTTGCGCATGGTCAAAACCGCGCTCAAGAACCTCGAGATCGAGAAAATGGCGCCACTCGACGACAAGGAATCGCAGCAGGTGCTCAGCACCCTGATCAAGCAGCGTAAGGAATCGGTCGAGCAGTTCACCAAGGGCGGCCGCCAGGAAATGGCGGACAAGGAAGCCGCCGAAATCACCCTGATTGAAACCTACATGCCCAAGGCGGCAGGGGAGGCCGAGATCGTAGCCGGCGTGAAGGCGGTGATCGCTGAAATGGGTTCTCCTACCACGAAAGACATGGGTACCGTGATGAAGAACGCCATGGCGCGGTTCGCTGCTGCAGGGATGCGAGTAGATGGGAAAGTGGTCAGCGAGGCCGTGAAGAAGGAGTTGGCGGGGAAGTAGTCTGGTTTCTCGATGAGAGAGCCGTGGAGCTGTAAACAATGAAACAGCGATTTTCTGCGAACAACCAATTAAGGCAGCGCAGCTTCCGGCCCTTGTTGACTTACCCTACCTCTGGTCCTAAGATTTCATCCCAATAATCAGGCAAAGCATCTCGCGCTACTGCGTTGTCGGAGACCACGCGGCGGCATGCGTGTAGTTACCAGGCCTTGGGCCCACGGCTCTCGATTTACGCTGGCTTACCAAGGGGGTGACGGTGGTTTGCTGTTTTCCCTCACAAAAATCACACTTTCTACCTCGAACGAGTTCCGTTGTCTCGGTTGTCCTGTCGGTGGGAATGTGTTTTCTCGCCTTAGCCACCGTGGCGTGGCCGCAGCAGCAGTCAACGGAGCAGACGCAGCCTGCGCGACCGATCCACATTGTCCCGAGGACGGTCGGTCTGAACGTGCTGGGGCGTGGTGCGTCGAGCTCTCATGCGCCGGGAATACAGCTCAACTATTATGGCGGGCCGGTGGTATCCAATCTTCGGGTGGTCGTAGTTTTTTGGGGCACTAGGGTAAGTTCTGTGGTCACCGACGGAATTGGGGGATTTTTTCAAAACATCACCAACAGTATCTACTTCGATCTGCTGAGCGAATACTCTACGAATGTTACTCCCATCGGTGGAGGGGCCGGCACGAACCAGTCTATTGGGCGGGGAACCTACGGTGGCTCGTACACGATCACACCATCAGTTTGTAACGGTGGTGTTCCTCCTTGTTTGGTCACTGACGCCCAAGTTCAGACGGAAGTCATAAACCAAATCAATGCCGCACAGCTGCCAATGCCGGAGCTTGACAGTAATGGCAACGTCGATACGTTGTACATGATTTACTTTCCTTCCGGAGTAACCATTCAGCTGCAAACCTTCTCTAGCTGTGTCTACTTCTGCGCCTACCACGGCACTACGACCGGCACATTCAATTCCAAGAACCTGGCGTATGGGGTGATGCCCGATTTCGGCCCGACATCCGGGTGCGCCAGGGGCTGCGGCACCGGGACTGAGTTGCAAAACGTAACTTTGATTTCATCGCACGAGATGGCGGAGACCGTCACTGATTTCGACGCCGAGCTTGCGGCGCTTTACTTTCCTCCTCTGGCGTGGATCGATCCGATTTTTGGCACCGGAGAAATCGGAGACATTTGTAATCACCAGGAGTCTGTCG
Source organism: Acidobacteriota bacterium (assembly GCA_013290025.1). Taxonomy (GTDB): domain Bacteria; phylum Acidobacteriota; class Terriglobia; order Terriglobales; family Acidobacteriaceae; genus JABCYV01. Next base: position 7,897 of record JABCYV010000046.1, on the reverse strand, counting down.
CGACAACGCCAGGGGGAACCTACACGGTTCAACTGCTTTGGTCGAACCAGCGGAACGCTTGCGTAAATATTGGCTCACATCCGAGTTTTCAATTGACTGCACCGAGCACAGTTATGCCGGGAGCGTCTTTTAATTTTACCGTCGCCGCAGTGAATCCTGTTGGTAGCAGCACCGACACCAGTTTCGCCGGGTCGGTTCATTTCACCAGCAGCGACCCGCAAGCCGTTCTTCCCGCGGACTTCACTTTCACCCCCAACGATCAGGGAACGCAAGACTTCGGTGCGACGCTGAAGAAGTCGGGCGCACAAACCATTACTGCGACTGACACGGTTAACAGCGCGATCCTAGGTACAGCCACGGTGACCGTCGGCGGTACGACCCTAACCTTCATCCCTACATTGCTGCTCTATGGCATTCAGGCAATCGGAACAACCAGTTTCGCTAGGAAAGTCACCCTGACCAACCAAACCGGTGGGACGATCAGCATCGCTTCCATCGCTATCACGGGGACCAATGCCAGCGATTTTCTGAATACTACGACGACCTGCAGCAGCACGCTCGCCGTAAACCAATCATGCATCGTTAACGTGACTTTCACTCCTGGAGCGCTCGGCCCGAGATCCGCTACCCTGCTCATTACGGATGACGCGGGAAATAGCCCGCAGCAAGTCACTCTTTCGGGAACGGGGGTCCCGCAAGTATCTGTCGCACCTGCGGCTGTCACCTTCGCTGCGACTTTTGTGGGAAGTACGGGCGCCACGAGGCTGATTAGAGTCAAGAATAATTTGAGAACGACGCTAACCTTCGCCGGCACTCCGTTTACATTCACCGGAACCGATCCGGGTGACTTTGCCCAATCTGCGACTACGTGCGGAACCACGTTAGCAGCGGGTACAGCTTGCACCGTGAGCGTTACATTTATACCCACCGGGCAAGGCGTTCGCACGGCCGTGCTGAATGTGGCCGATAGCGCGAGCCCGAGTCCCCAGACGGCGAATCTGGCGGGGACGGGAAAGTGACAATTTGGCCGACAGAGACGAGGCGAGAATAGCGGCGAACAACTGCGATCGCGACATCCTAACCCTGAAAGACATTACTTGCTCCTTTGCAGCTCCCGATACGCCTCGCTCTTCGAGATTCCCCGTTCTTTGGCTACTTTCTTTAGAGCTGCCTTTTCGTCCAACTTCTCCTCGGCCATGAGTTGCTCCAGCCTCTGGCGAATCGACGAACGGCCGAGAGCCTTCCCTGAGCCTGTCGAAGGGGCGCCCGTCTGCACACGAGCTCCTGCCTCTTCCGCCTTCCCGATCAGCAAGGTGATCTCGCCTCTGACATCGCCACGCGCGTTCAGCGTCTCTAAGACCTCTGCGGCATGACCCCGCAGAAACTCTTCGTGAATCTTTGTGACTTCGCGTGCGATCACGAGGTGCCGGTCTTTTCCCAGAACCTCAACGACATCTTCCAACGCATCTTTCACCCGATGCGGGGTCTCGTAGAAAACCTGGGTTCGAGGAGATGACCGAATGCTTTCCAGCACGCTCCGCCGCCGGCCACGCTTGGCTGGCAGAAACCCGCTAAAGCGAAATGAGTCGGTGGGCAGGCCGCTGGCTACCAGCGCCGCGAGAAATGCAGCTGCCCCAGGAATCGGCACCACCGGAATGTGATGGCGGATGGCCAGCGAAATCAGCCGGAATCCAGGGTCAGAGATACCAGGCATACCCGCGTCCGTCACCAGGGCCACGCACGCACCTCGTTCCAGTTCCAGGACGAGCTCTGGAGCGCGCGTCATCTCGTTGTGCTCGTGATAACTCATGGTACGAGTGGCGATCGCGTAATGATTGAGCAGTTTCTGAGTCTGGCGGGTGTCTTCGCACGCGATCAGGTCGGCTTCTTTCAGTACCCGGAGCCCCCGCAGCGTGATGTCTTCCAGGTTCCCGATAGGCGTCGCTACCAGGTAGAGACCGGGCGCCAGGGTGTTGCGGTTCGGAGAAGCATCCTCGCCCGGCTTCATGAGCGCGAGTCTACCACCGCGCCCGTCGAAGCCGCGGATCGTGTGGCAGGTTCAAAATTGGCGTCATCCCGAGCTTCGCGAGGGATCTGGCGTGCAGACCCGCAGCGTGTCCCGATCAGCTGCCACGCGAGATTCCCTTCGACTTCGCTCAGGGCAGGCTCTCACCCGGCTGAACTGCGCCGGATTTCGGGATGACTTCCCTGAAAGAGGCTCAAAGGTCGAAACTGATCCGTATTGCACCTGCCTCGCAAAATTGACGTCTGCCAGCCCAATCCCTAGAATCAAAAGAAGGAAAGTCTTAGATTTTTCAGGAGTCCATGCCACTTTACGAATATCAGTGCAAAAAATGCCATCACCGCTTTGAGCGGATCCAGAAGTTCTCCGACCCTCATGTGAAGAAGTGCCCGGACTGCGGCGGTCCGGTGGAGCAGATGATCTCCGCCCCCGCGGTGCAGTTCAAGGGATCTGGGTTCTACGTGACCGATTATCCAAAACAGTCCGCCAGCGCCTCTTCATCCTCGAACGGGGATTCTGCCTCCAAAGGGGAGCCTCGCTCCAAGAAGGAAGAAAAATCCAAGTCGGAGAGTTCTCAGAAGTCGGAGAGTTCGGCCAGACCGGAAAGCGCTGGCAAGAAAAGCGAAAAGAAATAACTCACAGGAAGAGAAGAGTAGTAACCCCTAACCACGAAGGAAACAAAAGATCACTAAGGTCCTCCTCTCAGCACTCGCACTTCGTGTCCTGTGTGGTTGATGAATTTAGAACACCAACGACCAGGCGACTTTCGAGATCATCCGCTTCCCCTGCAGTCACCGCCATCTCAAGCTATACCCCAGCTCAGCCAGGATTTGATTCTCGAACTCATATTGCAGGATGAGAGAGAAGTTGTCGCCCTGGAATTCCCACGACGCCGCGTAGCGAGTCACCTCATGCGGAAACAAGGAATAGGCGGCAGCATAGCGGACGTTGCAAGGTTGCGGGCAGGCGATCAGCCCAGTCGGATCGGCGCGGTAGACGTTAGTCGCCGCCAAAAGCACACTGGAAGTGACATCGGGCTGAGATGAAACCAAAAGCTGGCGCGGCTTGACGTTAAGAGCGCGCCGATCCCCAGGTTGAATGTCAGCCGGCACATTGGTCCCAATTCGTTGGAGTGGATTAAGGTCTACCTCTCGGCTCAGAGTCTGCTGTGCCGCCGTCCAGACGGTTTGCAAATCAGCATCAGAATGCTGGGTATGGTTTACGAATCCAACCGGAACCGTGCCGCGTAAACCGCCGCCGCAGCCAGCAAGAACCAGCGTCAGGACAAGCAGGTTCACGTGTCGACCAACAGAACCCCGCAATTTGAAGAACGCCGTCAATTTTGCTCTGAAGAGACCATCGGCCAGACTCTCTCCGGTCTCCAGTTGCGGCTTCCAAGCTTTTTCGGACCGTTCAAGCAGGCATGAATCGTTTTCGGGGGCGTAACATCAAAAAGGTGGAGGTAATCGTTATAACGAGGATCGAGGCAGACAGGCGGAGGGTGCGGCTGCTGTCATACACGTTGGGGTAATTGCTGTTAGCCGTGTCCTGTGCTAACTTCGCCTGCAATTCGCCAATGCTTTCATTATTTCGTCACGAAAAGTCGTCCCGAAAATCACCCGGAGAACTGGTGCAGGCCGCGGTGCCAGAGATGCAGGATGCTGAGATCGCGGCGGCCTACAATGCCCAGCGCATGGGTGGCGATTTCTACGATTTCCTGCGAGTGAGTCCCAACCGGGTCTTATTCGGGTTGCTCGATGTTGCGGGCGGCCGGGAGGAAGCGCAGGGCATTGTCGCCGCTGCGAAAGAAACCTTCCGCAAACTTGGACAAGAGCTTTTCTCGCAGGAAGAGGTCAATGAAGCCGAAGCAATGACCGAGTTGTTCCTGCAGTTGAATCGTACGGTTCTGGAAACCGCAGTGGGCGTCCATTCGTGTCCCGCGTTTGCCGGCTGCTACAACGAAGATCTGGGCATCGTGTCCTACTTCAATGCCGGCCATACTCCCGGTTTCCTGAGAGATCACGCCAGTGTTACGCAACTGCCCGCCACAGGCCTACCGCTGGGTCTTTTTTCGCATACTACCAGTGATTCCCAAATGGTCGTGCTGGCGCCAGGCGCGGCTCTCTTGCTGGCCTCCCGTGGGATCGTCGAAGCCAAGTGCAAAGATCAGGAATTCGGATTGGATGGAGTCCAAAACATGCTTCAGCACAGCGAGGGAGAAACAGCGAACCAGCTGTGCGTCAACCTTCTCGACAAAGTGCAGGACTTCATGTGCCGGCCTCCAACGGACAATGACGTGACCGTAATGGCACTGGTCCGCGACGCAGTCGGCAAAACCGTCGCCGCCTGAACCCACGAGACACTTGTCATTAAGACCGTCTGCCGATCAGCCGTTCTGATCGCGAAGGCGGTAGCGCAAAAAAGATCGCGAGCGCGACATTCATCAATAAACTCGCGGGTACACTCACCCAGGCCACGACGATACAGACGAGATAGCACACCGGGCCTAGGGCATACTGGGACGAGATTCTTGCGATGGTGGAGCTGTCCACTTCCTTCCCGAGGAGGTGGCCGTCACGGGATGCGCAGTATCGCCACAGCACGTTAAAGATGATGGCGATCACGAAGTAGGTCGCGTTGTAGAGAATAGCTGCTGTGCGCTGGCCGCCACGGTTAAGGTGCTGGGCCAGGACGGCTGTTGGGTAAGGAACCGCCGTCACCCCTAGCAGCAGCGCAAGGTTCAAAATCATCAGCGCATTATCGGCGCGCCGGATATGGGTGAACAAGCGGTGGTGGTTGATCCACATGATGCCGATAAAGGCGAAGCTGATGACGAAAGCGACGTACGAGGGCCACTGTCTGAGGAGTTGGGCCGCAAGGTCGTTCTCCGCCGTGGGCACTTTGATTTCCAGAATCAACAAGGTGATGGCAATCGCGAAAACCCCGTCAGAGAAGGCTTCGATCCTGGAGGTTTCCTTTTCCATGGGCAGGACGAAAACCAGGTGCCCTATCTTCGCCGCGCTTTTCTTTTTTGAGTCGGCTTTGCCGTGGGCAGCGGCTTAACCCGGGGCGCCAGCTCATCGGCTGTGACAAAAACCAGGTCTATGTCAGTGGGGATTCCTTGCAAGCTGTCCAGCGCCCCTCGTAACGCTGGCCGTACCACTCCCATTTCGTCCGACATCTTCTTTGCGCCGTCGTAGTTGCCCTCAGCTTCCAGCGTCAACAAATCGTGGTCGAGATCACGCACTCCGTGCTTAAATTTCTCTATGTTCAGCGCGAACGTGCCATCCTCGTACTGGCTAAAGGCGCCTTTGTCCAGCAGGTAGTTGAACTGAATTGCCATGCCTTTACCGTGGGCGTCATTTAGCCCGAAGCGCAGGCTGCGGAACATGGAAGCCAAGTAGGTGGTATAGAGCTGCCGCTGCGCCGCAGCGTCGGAAGGCAACACGCTGGTCAGGCTCATTTCCTTGGCATGATCCATCATGTACTGGAGTGCAAACAGGCCAGTGACGTCCGCTTTGGCCTCCTCGATTGCGCTGAAGAGCTCCTTTAGTTCTTCCCGCGCAGTTGTGTCGCGGCCTTGGACCTGGATTTGATGAGGTCCGAGGCCGTGCATGAGTTCGTGGGCAACGATGTGTGTAAAGAAAGAGTCAAAACTGACGTCAACCATCGCCTGCCTGGACAGCATCTTGCGTGCGATGGGCAGCAGGACGGTTCGGAACTTCGCCTCCTGGACATTCTTCAGCATCACGCGCTTGCTGCCCCTCTGGTGAACTACCCGATCATCGTTCGGCAGGTTGTATGCGGCAGTGGCTACGCCATGGTTGCCATCGCCGGCGCTCAGTATCTCGTCCACCACGCGGAGAGGGGCGGCCGCTCCTAACTTGGGGTTGCGGTAGCGGGGATCGATGGGCAGATTGTCTTCGATTTCCTGCAAATGTTGGGCAAAAGCCGAGAGCTTTGCCGTCCCCTCATCGTCACGCAGGTTTACGAACGCTTCGAAAGCTGCTTTATAGCCAAAGAGTTCGTCATTATAGGTCTCGTAAGGACCGATGGTGATGTCGATGGGCGCATCCAGATCCATCCAAGCCACGTCGCTCTCGTAGTAGTCGTTGGAGAGAAATGCATCGGCCCGCAGGCTAAGAAATTTCTTCAGCGAGGCGTTGTCGGTCAGGTTTGCAGCTTCGCGCAGCAGGTTCGCGGCCTGAGTGAGAGCGTCTTTGTACTCTTCGCTGTAGGGCACCGACCTGTAAGCGCCCTGGACCTGTCCGGCAAAACTAGCGCCAGTCCGGATCACGGTAAAGAAACTTTTCGCTTGTTCCTGCCCTTGTGGCGGCAGAGACGCGAACCAGCGCTCGAAATCCTGCTTAGTCATGTCTTCCGGGTAGAAGTTCGCGCCCGGAAGTTTCCGGGGCGGAACACCGGGTAGAAAAGCTTTGAACTCATCGAGCGCCGACCACGGACCCTTGTTCATCCAGAAATAGTGCAAGCGGGCCTTGCCTAACGGAGCGGCATCTTTTTGCAAGTGAGCATATAGAGCGGGATTGCCACTCCAATATTGCTGCAAGAAAATTTCATCAATAGCCCGGCTAGCTTCGATCAGCTTGGACAGGGCCTGCCGGTCGCCGAACGAGAGTTTCGATGTGTCCACACGCATGGGCGTGGGCGCGAAGCGCGCCGTCATTTTCTCCAGTTGGGTTAAGTCGGGAGCGGTCGCGCGCTGTTTCTGTGCCTTGGCGGGTAGATTCAAGAGTCCAAAAAGAAAGAGGAAGAAAATGAAAAAGGTAAAGTAGCCGGTCACTCTTATCACCATCAGCTCCTATGAATTTGCGGCCTGAAGCGGTGCAAAAACCGACTATCATAACAGGGCAGCGCTGGTCGCGAATCCGCTTCCAGAGGTACAATTCCCTTGAACGTATCATCTTACAGATAGGGCAACGTCCGGCTGCGGCGCAGCCCGTGGAATACTGATATCTATGCGAAAACTCCTCCCATGGTTGTTCCTCCTTTGTCTTGCCGTTCTGCCCGAGACCTTGCGCGCAGACACGGTTATCGAGGAAATCATTGCCCGCATCAACAACCAGATCGTAACCCGCACCGAATATCTGCGCAGTAAAGACCAATTAAAGCAGGAAGCGCAGCAGCAGGACCCAATCAATGCCAACAAGATCGTCGCCGAGCGCGACAAGGACATCTTGCGCGATCTGATTGATCAGCAGTTGCTGCTGGAGAAGGGCAAGGACCTGGGCATTAACGCGGACACCGAACTGATCAAGAAACTCGATGATATGCGCAAGGAGATGAACCTTGAGAGCATGGAGGATCTCGACAAAGCTGCCCAGGCACAAGGGGTCTCTCTGGAAGATTTCAAGCAGAACCTGCGCAATCAGATCATTACGCAGCAGGTTATCGGCAGAGAAGTTGGCTCCAAGATGTCCATGTCCAAGGAGGAAGCGCAAAAGTTTTACGATGAACACAAGAATGAAATGGAGCAGCCTGAGCATATCCGACTGAGCGAGATCCTGGTTTCTACCGAAAAAAAGGGCGGCGCTAACGCCGCGGATGATCCGCAGCAATTGGCCACCGCGCAAGCCAAAGCTGAAGACCTGCTCGCCCAGATTCGCAAAGGCGCCAAGTTCGAGGACATTGCCAAGAAGAACTCGGATGGGCCTACAGCGGCCCATGGTGGCGATCTTGGAGACTTCAAGCGCGGGACCCTTGCCAAGGAACTCGAAGACAAAACCTTCGCCATGAAACCGGGCGACGTTTCAGATGTGATCCGCACCCGGCAGGGGTTTGTCATTCTGAAAGTGGTCGAGCATCACACCGCTGGCATACCTCCGATGAGCGAAGTTGAACCGCGAATTCAGGACG
>JABCYV010000045.1 GCA_013290025.1 Acidobacteriota bacterium | reverse complement strand
AGCCAGCTTCAACAGTCCCACTTTGTGCTTGATGATTTTCTGATCGGTGCTCATTCTGACATCTCCTCTCTGCGCCAGCCGGCGCATTCTATCGGAAATGTCAGATCAAGTCGTGGCTAGGACAACTAGGTCTCCTGCCGACCTGTACCTCGCATGGACCCACGCGGTTAGATTTGTCCCATCCCGCCATCTACATTGATTTCCACGCCGGTGATGTACGAGGCGTCTTGTGAAGCCAAGAACGCGACAGCCGCAGCCACTTCCTCGGGCTGCCCAAAGCGCTTCATCGGAACCTTCGCAACGATCTCCTTCGCGAATTCATCGATGGCTTCCTTGGGCAACCCGGCCCTGCCAAAGATCGGCGTAACAATCGGACCTGGCGCAACCGTATTCACGCGAATGCCGCGCTCTGCCAGTTCCGCAGCTGCGGTTCGCGCCAAAGATCGCAGTGCCGCTTTGGTTGCAGAATACACACTGACGCCGACGGTGCCCTTGATGTCTGCCACGCTCGTGTTCAAGATGATCGACGCGCCGTCGTTGAGGAAGGGCAACGCTTTCTGGATTGTGAAGTACGCTCCCTTGATATTGATGTCAAACTGCTCGTCGTAGGCGCTTTCGGATGTCTCGGCAAGTGGCACAACCCTCACGATACCCGCGTTTACGAACAACACATCAATCTTTCCCAGCTTCTTCGAAACCTCGGCATACAGCTTGTCCACGTCCGTGAGTTTGGACACGTCCGCCTGCACCGCCACCAGGCCATTTCCGATCGTCTTCACCGCCACATCGAGCGTTTTCCTGTCTCGACCCGAGATGGCTACCCGCGCACCTTCTTCCTGAAAGCGCTTGGCCGTCGCTAGTCCGATGCCGCTGTTTCCGCCGGTCACTACTGCTACCTTTCCTTCGAGCCTCTTCATGCCAATCTCCTTAATTATTGCGGGATTCTCTGCCCTGATTCGGGGGGCACATCCGTGCCCAACGTTTCTGCTGGTATGCTCAACAATTAGACAGTTAGATGATCATAAAACTAACCATGGCGCACTTTTTATGTAGAGTTTTGTATGGGATGTGGTTCTTTCTGGCGGTAAGTTCAACGCTTCGTTACACTTTAGACGGACCTATGGACCGTTCTGAGGTGGAGAAAATATCGAAAGCCTTGGCCGACGCCACCCGCCTCAAGATCTTTGAGGCCATCTCGGCAAGCAAACACATGAATTGTGGTGAGATCGTCTCGATGCGCGGCGTGACCCGCGCAACTGTCTCTCACCATCTCAAGATTCTGAGCGAGGCCGGGCTGATCGCTTGCCGTCGCGAAGGGCAGTTCGTCTACAGCCAGGCCGTCCCCGAAACCGTCGCCGCCTACACCCGGACACTGAGGAAAATTGCGCGCGGCGGAAAAGCAGCTCGCCGACGGTGACGCAGGAAGATTCGAATGTTCACGACTGACACCCAAAAAGTACTGCAATCAGTGGCGGCGCAGCTAATGAATGGGGACTCAGTCACGCTGGGCTACCAGAAGCTGCGAGTGAAGCGCGTGGGGAGTGGCCGCTTGCGCATGGTGCAGTTTACGTTGAACGGCCGGGTGTTTGAGGCCATCGAGCAGAATCGGGACAAGCCGAGTCGATGGGGACAGCTGGCGCGCGAGAAGCATCAAGTGGTCCAGTTCAGAGACGTGGAGACGCGTAAGTATGTAGCGGTGTCAGTGGACGGCGAGATTACGGAATATGGGCGGTAAGAGGTTGTACTAGGTCAGGGTTGGCTCGCGCAGTTGCGACCTTCGGTCGCCCCATCTTATTCCGCGTAGAACCCCGGACTAACGTCCGGGGCTAAGATATTCCGCTCCTACCGGGAGCTGATTTTGTGGCGCTTCGCTCCGACTGCTCCGCCAAGTTCCACTCGCTGCTCTCTCGATTAGGGAGCGATGCGGTCGGTGATGGTGTCGTTGTGGAAGGCGACGTGGTCCCTCAATTCGAACCAGGGGCCCTTGCCTTTACTCATGTCCGCCACAGCGCTGGTCTCATCGGTGGCGAAGTCGCTCCAGGAATTGTAGCGAGCGATGACGAGATACTGCCAGGGTGCTCCTTCCAGATGCATCATCAGGACGTTGCCGGCAGTATTGGCGTTTACGCCGGAAGGACCGAGCATTTTTTCCACTTCGGCGCGATGTCCGGGAGCGGCGCGATAGACGGAGGCTACATAAACGGAACCAGCAGTTTTAGCGGTCTGGTCACCGAGGCCCATAGCGCGGCTAAAATCGGCCCACGACGGACCGTTGACATAAGTATCGCCATGCCACTCGCTGAGATCGCGGAAAGCGGCGGGAGGCGGATTGCCAGCAGCGGTCAGAGTGGCACTGGTTCCGAGATGAGCGATGGTTAGGTAGTCCCACTCCGCGCCGTCCTGATGACGCAGTACTAAGAAGTGCTGGGGCATGGGTGAGTTGGGATTCGGGGTTTTGAGAAAATCGCCAAGGGCGCCAGCCTTACCGAGCGCAGCTTTCGAGAAGTTGACGTGGTAAACGTCGGTGCGTGCGGGAGGCGCGGTTTGCGCAAGGGCAATGGAGAAGACCGAAAGAAGAAAGAGCAGCAAGGTGCAAATGCTTTTCATGGTGCGCTCCTGATTTTAGATTTTGATAGAGGTGCTGTAGGTCGTGGCCGGAAAGACGAGCGGATTATAACAGCGATGGCGAGTCTTGTTACAAGCTTTGGAATTCCCGAATTGATGTAGAGACGCGCCGCGATGACAAGCGGAAGACAGTTCTCGGTTGTCAGTTCCCAGTTCTCAGATCGGCTTTCTATTTTTCCTGAAAGTCGACGAAGGCACCGGTCTTTCCGGCATAGAGACGTAGGCCGCACAATTTGGGCGCCATGTGGGCAAAGGAGATTTGAAGCTGTTTCGTGGGCGCGCTGATTTGTCCCATTTCCATGCGGGCGCGGACCAGATCTCGCTTTTCGTCGTATGAGCTGCCAGCGGTGACGTTCCGGTTCACGATCAAAGTCCAGTCTTTCTTAGTTGGAAGCACGTACAGGCTGTAGGCGCCCACCGGAATTACAGCGTTGGCGATGGTGAGAGGGACTTGCGTGAACAACGTGATCGGAGTGCCGCCTGGCAGCCAAATCTTGCCGGGGTGGGGCTCCTCTTTTGCGACGTCGGCGGAGTTTTGGTATTGGATGCTGATCTCGTTGCCGTCGGATAGGGTGCAATAGGCGCTCGCAGACTCTGGGCCAGAATCGCTTTGTTGCGCGACTGCTCCGATGGCAAGCAGGCAGCAGACGAATGGAATAACGACGCAGATAGATGGAAGGCGCATTCGTTATCCTCCGCGGGGCGAATTATAGCCTTGGATTGTGCTGTCGCAAAACCTAAAGATTTAATGGCAAAGCCACCTCTGGGGGTGCGGCGACATCGCGGCCCATTCGGCCTTGGTCTTCGGTGACGTTCTCTAATCCTGCCGACATTGCTACCGTGACAGGCCAGCAGAGCAGAGAAAGGCTGGCATGGCAAACACGGGGAAGTCGACATCTAAGCTGAACATCCTGTATGGCGAGGGCGACGCGGAAGTGCTTGCGGCACAGGCAGTTTCGATTCAAAAGGCGGGTCATCAGGTGGTTCAGGCGATCGGGCGCGAAGGGGTGCAAGAAGCGCTGCAGCGGGGTGCTTTTGACTTGGGAGTGCTAGGGCCGACGCTGACGAGAAATGACCGGCATCACTTGCCTTATATGGTTAAGAAGGCATATCCGGGAACGCGGGTTCTGGTTATGCATACCGACGGGGAGCGACACCCACAGGTGGACGCAAACCTGGAGACGGGAAGAAGTATTGATGACCTGGTGGCAAAGATCGCAGTGATGCAGGCGCAGGACAAAGAAGCAGTGACCCAGTAAAGGGTTTGCGGCTCTGAGTTGTTAGTTTTCAGTTACAGACGGCCAAATGGCCGTCTTTTTTGTTGAGCTGGTTTATTGGGCTGGGCCGCATCCAGTGAGTAAACAGGTGGGATGAAGGGCTGGGTTTGCAGTATTCTATGCCTCTGAAACGGCTGTTCGTCGCATTGAAGTGGAGTTACTAATAAGAAATGGAAGAAAAGAGAGTCTACATAAGTCTGAGTGGGTTGCCGCTCTCGTTTGAGCTGGACTGGCCTTTTCATACATCGACTTCAGGAGCGGATTTTTCGGTGTTGCACGCTGACATTCGGCTGGAGAACTCTGACGGTTTGCACGCGCCGGTGGCGGTGAACTTGTCGGCCACGGTGCGCGAGGTGATGCCCTCGCTGGATCCGAGGGACGCCGAGGGGCCGGTGATCAATGCATTGCGCAAAGAAGTGGATCGGCGGCAGATCGAATTCTTGAAATCGGGTAAGCGAGTGCCGGTGCACTTTTCCAGTCGTCACTATGATTTTAAGCGAAGTAAGTGGATGTTCGGGAAGGCTACCGACGAGGAGATCACGAAGTTGGTCGCGCGCAAGATCTACTGGCAGACGCGGTTGGTGGGAGGGCTGGTGTGGATTGGTGATCCGACGGAAGCGCTCTATGTGGAGACTTCAGTGGAGCACGTGATGGAGATAGCGCAGAAACTCGCCGGCGAGGGGCTGATTAAGCTCGAGAGTGATCGGGCGGCTGCAGACGGATCTCTGATGGCACAGGCCGCCAGGTTTGAGGCGGACATGCGGACAGCTCGGGAGGAGTTGGAGAAGAAACACGCGTTCGAGAGAGGGTGACGAGCTTTCTGAGAACGATTGCCGAGCTGCGCTCGGCTGGACGAGCGAGGACGCTCGTCCCCACATTATTTCTGCTACTGATTCCTCATGGCGTCAATGATCTGGTAGAGCTGCGTCCGGTCGGTAACTTCGACGTAGGGCTTCCCTCCCGGCTTACTGCTAACCACGTAAATGGTGGGAGTCTGATGAACACCGATGCGGTTTCCAAGATTGCGCTCGGCGTTGACCTCGGCTGCCAGCTTGCCTTGTGGGTCAACGACAAAAGGCAAGTCGACTTTGTGCTCGGCGGCAAACTTCTCAGCAAAGCTGCGCAGGTTGGTGGGGATGATCTCCAGTTGGTGTTGGAAGATGTAGTCACGGAAATCGTAGCCCAGCTGCGGAGAAAGCGCGTCGAAGTAATGGGCGATGACGGCTGCATCGAAGGACCAATTGTGCATGGGCAAAGGGAAGTCGTGACGGACAACAGGAATCTTATAAGCCTTGCCTGCATCCCTGAGGACAGGGGCGGAGAGACGACATTGCGGACACTGCAGGTCTTCGAACACGACGATGGCTAGTTGAGCGCCCTTGGGCGGTTTGAGGACGGTGCTGAAATCGTCGGCGGAAGCGAGAGAAACAAAAAGCAAAGTTATGGCGGCAACGGCGGCGTAACGCTTAGTCATAGTTGTTTAGATGCGGCGGGACGCTCTTCTCTCCTGACATCTATGGTAACCGAAGGGGGCGGGAGGTGTCAGGCGTTATCTCGACCTAGTTGTTTCAAGTTAATAGGTAATGGTACTGTTCGCACCATCCTACTCGTGAAGGAATACCTTTGAAGAACTGGCGCAGCGTAGCTGTAGGACTCTTGACCGGAACACTCACCGGAATTGCGGTCGGACTTGGCGGGTTCTTCCTCGCAACGATACCGCGGACACTTGGGATGGGAAGCGTTATGTTCATCTTGGTTCCGGCCTGCGCTGGATTCGCCATCGCACTAGTGACCCGTCAACCCAACACCGGCTGGGCCGCGATGCTGCTTGCGGCTCTCGCCTCGCTGACGATACTGGTCGCGTTGGGGCGCGAGGGTATACTCTGCGCCCTCCTTGCAGTACCTTGGTTGGGCTTTGGACTGGCAGTAGGCTCGGTTCTAGGACATCTGTTCCGGCGGCATGTTCTTGGGCGCCTTCGCCATCCGAGCGTTACCACGTTGTGCCTTCTGCTGTTCACGCCGCTGTTGATTTCCGCCGGCCACCAGGTTGAGAGCCGGAGTCCTGATAGTGCACGTCGCGAGACCGTGTCGACCAGCGTGCGACTTCAGGCTCAACCGGAAGAGGTCTGGGCCAACATACAATCGATTGACAGCATTGCCGCCACGAGGCCTTTGCTTATGCACTTCGGCCTTCCGGTTCCTCTGCGCTGCACCTTGGAGAGAAAAGGCGTGGGAGCGAAGCGGATATGCTACTTCGAAAATGGATTCATTGAGGAGATTGTCACCGAATGGGCACCGCCGTATTCCATGCGACTCACAATTGATCGCACAAATATGCCGGGTCGTCACTGGCTGGGGTTCCAAACCGCGGCCTACGAACTTCGACAAGACGGACGGACAACTGTCTTGACTCGCACTACGACCATTACCTCACACCTCTACCCGGTTTGGTATTGGCGGTATTTCGAACGGCTTGGTGTTGCATCAGAGCATCAATACATCTTGAATGATCTTGCCAACCGCGTTGCGCGGTGAGAGCAAGAGGAAATCAAAGCAGGCGGAGTTGGCGTCGCTCCAAGGCGAGCAGTTTTTCTTTGATGGGCAAGCCGCCGCCGTATCCGGTCAGTTTGCCGTTGCTACCGATGACGCGGTGGCACGGAATCACGATGGGAATCGGGTTAGAACCATTCGCCAAGCCAACAGCGCGCGAAGCCTTGGGATTGCCGATACGGCGGGCCAGTTCGCCGTAGGAAATGGTCTCACCGTAAGGAATGTCGCAGAGCAGATTCCAGACTTTGAGCTGGAATGCAGTTCCCTCGGGCGCGAGAGGGAGATCGAAGGAATCCAGGTCGCCGGCGAAGTAGGCGCGAAGCTGGCGAATGACTTCTTCGAGCGGACTGGAGTCTTCTTTCCAAGCGGGATCGGGAAGAGATGCGCTTCTTCCGTTGGCGAATTCAATCCGTCGCAAACCTACGTCGTCAGCGGCCAGCAGCAAAGAGCCGACCGGGCTTTCGATTCGCGTGAAATACGTAGCGGCGCTCATGATTGCGAGAGTCCTCGACCTAAAGACGTTTGAGGATGCCGATTGAGGCAGCACATTTCAAGATAGCTCATCTGACCGAAGAAGGCTGGCCGTTTTCGGACGTGATTTGGACAACCCCCGAAGTCTATGGAGCGAGTAGGGGTCCTTCGACTGCGAGTTTTCTTTCGCAAACGAAAGAAAACTCTTCGCTCAGGACCACAATTGGGGATTTAGAGCACTGCAGCTTGCTCGCGGCGTTTCCCCTGGATCTCGATGTAGACGTTTACCAGCGACACGGCTGCGGGGGTTACGCCGGGAATATTCGAGGCTTGCGCTAGAGTGCGCGGGCGCACTTTGACCAGCTTCTCCTGCATCTCGCGGGAGAGCCCGCTGACGGAGCGATAGTCGAACCAGGCGGGGATGGTCCGTTGCTCCGCTTTTTTCATGCGCTCGATGGCGCGCTGCTGTTGTAGCAGGTAGCCCTCATACTTGATTTCGGTTTCAACCGATTTGAGTTCGTTGCGGATTACGGAGGGAAGAGCCGCTGCGGATCCGTGCTGCCGGATTTCTTCTCTATCGAAAAAGCCAGGGTCGAGTTCGCGAAGAGCAGGGACCAGGTGTTCGACGGTTATCTCGGGGCGCTTGAGAAGTTGGGCGAGGGATTGGCCGAGGGCGGAAGAGAGGCCGGTAGCCATTGGCTGGCCGTTGGCAGGATAAGGATGCTCGCCTCGCGCTTCATTCTTCGTGTCGCATAGCGACTCGAAGGGCGCGGTGTCTCGCCCAGATCCTTCGGCGCCAAAAATAGGCACCTCAGGATGACAGTCAGTTGAATGCGTTGTCGCGCTAACCTTTTCGATCATTGTCGGAGTCAGCTTCGTTCTCTCCAGTAACTGCTTCAACGCTTCCAAGCGCTGCTGTTTGGCCTGGAAGTCGGCCCAGGCGGCGTCGGAGATCAGGCCGACGCGGCGGCCGTGGGGAGTGAGGCGGCGATCCGCGTTGTCGATGCGCAGATGCAGGCGGAATTCGGCGCGCGAGGTGAACATACGGTAAGGCTCGTTGGTGCCTTTCGAGATCAGGTCATCGATAAGAATCGCGGTGTAGGCCTCGGTGCGATCGAGGACAAGCGGCGGCTCCTTCTTTACTTTCAGAGCGGCGTTGATGCCCGCCATCAGGCCTTGGCAAGCGGCCTCCTCGTAGCCACTGGTTCCGTTGATTTGACCGGCGAGGAATAGTCCCGCGATCTTCTTGGTTTCGAGCGTGCGCTCGAGCTCCGTAGGATCGATGGAGTCGTACTCAATAGCGTAGCCGGGACGGAGCATCTCCGCGGTTTCGAGACCGGGAACCGATTTCAAGATTTCGAGCTGCACTTCAACCGGCAGCGACGTACTCATCCCATTGACATAGATTTCGTGCGTGTTCAGGCCCTCAGGTTCGAGGAAGAGCTGATGCGTGGTCTTGTCGGGAAACTTGACGATCTTATCTTCGATTGATGGACAGTAGCGCGGGCCGATCGATTTGATCTGGCCGCTGTACATCGGAGAACGATGCACATTTTCGCGAATGATGCGCTGGGTCTCGGGCGTGGTCCATGCGATGTAGCAGGGGACTTGTGAATCGTGATGGGCGACGCGCTTGGTGCGGAAGCTGAATGGCGTGGGATCGGGATCGCCGGGCTGAATTTGGAAGCGCGACCAGTCGATGGTGCGTCCATCGAGGCGCGGGGGCGTACCAGTCTTGAGGCGGCAGCCGCGCAAGCCAAGATTCTTGAGGGCTTCGCCGAGGAGGACGGCATTTGGCTCACCAGAGCGGCCAGCAGGATATTGTTGCTCTCCGCAATGGATGAGGCCGTTCAGGAACGTGCCCGTGGTGATAATCACGGCGAAGGCACCGACAGTGCGGCCATCGCGGAGGCGGATTCCGCGGACGATGCGGGGGCTGGCGGAATAAGGAAGCTCGCCTCGCGCTCCATTGTTCGAGCCGCTGGGCGGCTCGAACGGCGCGGCGTCTCGCCCAGGTCCTTCGCTCGCAAAAGCATCTCGGTCAGTATGACAATCGTTTGGCTGAGGGCTGACGGCTGAGGGCTGAATGCGTTCTTCAATGATCAGATCGGCGACTTCGGCTTGCTTGATCTTGAGATTAGGCTGCGATTCGAGGACCTCTCGCATCTTCAGACGGTAAGCCTGTTTGTCGCACTGGGCGCGGGGAGACCAGACTGCCGGACCGCGCGAAGTGTTGAGCAGGCGGAATTGGATTCCGACCGCGTCGGTGACTTCACCCATGATGCCGCCGAGGGCATCGACTTCGCGGACGAGATGTCCTTTCGCAATGCCGCCGACCGCCGGATTGCAGGACATCTGCGCGATGAGGTCGACGTTAAGCGTGTAGAGCGCGGTCTTCAAGTCCATGCGAGACGCGGCCATAGCAGCCTCGCATCCAGCGTGACCGGCGCCCACGACAACTACGTCGAATTGCTCGGTGAACTGCGGCATTCGAGTTCTATTCTAGCAACTGGCAGGATTTTGCGGGACTCGGCAAAGAGCGTTAAACACCCGTTCGACTCCGCTCAGGGCAGGCTCCGGACACGAAGGTTCACAAAGGAAATCCAGGTCAAACTTTGAGCTAGAACTGCGGGCCACCGACATCCGTGAAGATCGCTTCCTGCCATTCTCCCGAGGGGAAGTACCAGTTGCTGGCGCCGGCTTCGTGATTATTTCCGCCCGGGCCGTAGAGCACGGTCGGAGAGCGCCAGTAGTCCATTCCCATCTGCAGAAGAGCCCCTGGCAAAATTCTCACGCGAGCCCTGACTGTGCAGCCCTCGAGTTGGCCAGGCGGCAGCGCGGCGCGGGGCGAAGCGCTCCAGAAATGCCAGACCCGGTCGGGACGCTGTCCAACGCGGAGTACAACGGCAGGGTTCGGCTGATCATTTTTGGGACGATCGTATTTTGGACGATAGTAGGCGAGGGGCATCGGCTCATGCTGATCGGTGCCAAACCACGGCTCGCGACGGTAGAGACCACCGCGAACGTTGCCACTGTCATCGTTGAGGATGACGTCTTTGCCGTCAATGCGGCAGGATAGCTGGGTCCAGGTAATTTCCACCTGCGCGAATTCGTAGCCTGGGACGCGAGGGTCAGCGATGGCTATGCCCCACAGTAGAGCGGAATGAAAATCCGTCGGGGGAGGCGTCGGACTGACGTAGCCAGCCTTGTAGCTCACTTCATCGGGGATACGTGGGTCATTCGCAACGACGAATGCGACCGGAGAGGCGGCACGTCCTTGAGGAGTAACCACGGTGATCGTTGCCGTTGAGACTTTGTGGGGGACGAGGACGATTAGGTCGTCCGCGGATTGAACTTTGAAGACAGAAATCGTGCTTCCGAAGAGGACGGCAGAAGCATTTTGCAGATTCCTGCCAGTGATTTCTATCCGCGAGCCTTCGGGGCCGCTGGTGGGAGAGATGCGGATGATCTTAGGTGAATCGGATTGGGCGGCCAGAATTGGCAGAGCTGAAATCAGCAAGACGTAACCGACCGCAGCAATCGCAACGCGATTCAGGATCCCCACAATACACCCACTTTGCACGGGCGGGACGCCCGCGCCTACATGATCAGTGATTATCAGACGGGATATGCTCTCCGGTCGCTGGAAACATCGTTTTCCCGCGGGCGAATTCCCAGATTGGACTCGGACGGGCGGTTACGCCCGCGCCCTACAAGCCGAGTTGCGCGCTGCCGCTGCCACCCGTATATTGGTTCGCTAAGGAGACTGCAATCATGGCTGCGAAGGAATTCTTTGAAGAATTAGACACGCGGATCGCCAAGTATGACTTGCTTTGCCATCCATTTTATAAAGCGTGGAGCGCGGGTGAATTGAGCCGCGATGACTTGAGGGACTATGCCCAGGACTACTACTACCATGTTGCGGCTTTCCCAGAGTACCTGGCGGAGTTGGGAGTTCGCTTGGAGGAAGGCGAACTGCGTCGTGCCGTGCTGGCCAACATGTGCGATGAAAAGGGCGCCAAAGATGCCTTTGGCGAGCCTGGGGCCGAGCACTCGGAGTTGTGGCTGGACTTCGCCGAGGGCATGGGAGCGCGCCGTCCTATGCTAGGGCACAAGCCGCTGCCGGAGATTACCGAACTTACGTCTTTTTTTCATCGCATCGCGAGCCAGGGGACTCCGGAAGAGGCACTGGCGGCATTTTATGCCTATGAATCGCAGGTGCCGAGGGTGGCTAAGGAGAAAGAGCGGGGGTTGCGGGAAATTTACGGAGCGGACGAAAAGACCCGCGGATATTTTGGGCTGCATGCCACGGCCGACGTGCAGCACTCGCAGGTCTGGCGTCAACAGTTAGGCAAGCGGTTGGAGGCGAATCCGCGGATGGCGGAGAAGGCGCTGGCGGCAGGAGAAGACGCGGCCAAGGCGCTGTGGCACGCGCTGGATGGAATTGAGGCGCGGCGGATGGCGAAGGCAGCTTAGAGCGGAGCGATTACGGACGATTGGGGCCAATGATTCGGTAGAATCATTGGCTCTTACTTTTTGGAAAGATTTTTATGGCGAAGGCGATTCCGATTGGGGTGCGTGGTGAGGCTGAGGAAACGGTGGAGTTCAAGGACACGCTGACGGCCCATCATCCAGAGCTACCGCCGGTGTATTCAACACCAGACATGATCCGGCTGATGGAGACGGCAGCGTTCCATGCGCTGCAACCGTACTGTGAAGGCGACGAGATCACTGTGGGAACGTCGATCAACGTCGAACATCGCGCGGCCAGCGGCATTGGTGCAAGGGTCCGGGCGGAGGCGGTTCTGGAGTCCTTCGATGGGCGGTTTTATGCGGTGCGGGTGACAGCGCGCGATGACGTTCAGGAGATTGGGCGCGGCACGGTGACAAGAACGGTGGTGAGCGTGGGGAAATTTCTGGAGAGGGTGAAGAAGGGAAATCGTTAGTGGGTGGTTTGGTGGTCGCTGGTTTCTGACAACGACCCTGCCGAGCCTCGCCCGGCCAGCACGGGCGAGGGCGCCCGTGCCCACGCGATGTACCATGTTGCTGTGAAGACGCTGGGTCAGCGCCTGGCCGGCTACATCCGACGGCATGAGCTGATGAAGGCCGGAGAGCGTGTAGGCGTTGCGGTCTCGGGCGGATTAGATTCGGTGGGACTGCTGCGATTGCTGCTGGAGTCGCGCAAGGAACTCGGAATTGTCCTCTCGGTGGTTCACTTCAATCACAAGCTACGGGGGCGGGAATCGGACGCGGACGAACAGTTTGTAGCGGCGTTGGCTCGGAGCTACAGGCTGGATTTCCAATGCGACTGTGGGGATGTGGGGGCTTATGCAACCGGAAAGCACCTAAGCATTGAGGCGGCGGCGCGAAAGGTGCGATACGAATCCTTCGAGTGCCTGCTGCGCACGGGGGGCCTCCACCGAATTGCTACGGCGCATACTTTGGACGATCAGGCGGAGACGGTGCTGATGCGGGTGGTACGAGGAGCAGGAACACGTGGCTTGGCGGGGATTTATCCCCAGTTGGCAGTTCACGGTTCTCAGTTCTCAGAAGGTTCTATTGTTCGGCCTTTGCTAGGTATCAGGAGGAAGGAGCTGGAAGCTTATCTGGGGGAAGTTGGGCAAGAGTGGCGAGAGGATTCGACGAATCGCGATTTGCGCCATGCACGAAACCGAGTGCGGCATGGAATCCTGCCGAGGCTGGAGCGGAACTTAAATCCGGCTGTGCGCGAGGCCCTAGCGGAGACAGCCGAGATTGCAAGGGCGGAAGAGGAATACTGGAAGAATGAAATTGCGCGAGTGCTGCCGCTGGTTTGGGAAGACGGTCAGTTAACGACAGCGGTGCTCGCGGAGTTTCCTTTGGCCGTCCGACGGCGCGTCGTCAGGGCAGCGGCGGAGTCTCTGGGGTTTCGGTTGGAGTTTCGCCAGGTGGAAGAGATTCTGCAGGTAAGTTCGGGAAATTCGAAATCGGCGACGTTGCCGGATGGCTGGGTGGCATCGCGAAATCGGAACGCGCTACGGTTCGAACCTACCGAGCCACCAAACAATCCCGACTACGACTACCGCCTTCCGATACCGGGGCGGATCGACGTTCCGGAAGTGGGTACACGCTTCGAGGCGGCGTTAGTTCCGACGAGCTCAGAGCCGGGGTATAATCCTGAGCACCTGCTCGATCGAGCGTTACTGGCGAAGGAGCTAGTCGTTCGCAACTGGCGCCCAGGAGACCGATTCTGGCCCGCCCATTGCAAGTCGCCCAAGAAGATCAAAGAACTGTTGCAGGAGCAGCATGTGACCGGACCAAAGAAAAAGCTTTGGCCAGTGGTGGTAAGCGGAACCGATGTAGTCTGGCTGCGCGGGTTTCCGGCTCCGGCGCGATTGCAGCCACGAGGTCGAACTAAGGAAGCGGTGCTCATTCGGGAGTTTTCCAGACTCGAGGATTTGTAGGGCATGACTCAGACGCTCAAGGCGGAGCAGTTGCGTACGGTGATTCCGGCCGAACAGATTCAGAAACGGGTTCGGGAAATGGCGCGGCAGATTTCCGACGACTACCGGGGGCGGACCATCCATGCCTTGGCGCTATTAGAAAACGGATTTATGTTTATGACCGATCTGGTGCGGGCGATCGAAGTTCCGGTCATCTGCCAGTTCATCAAGCCCAAATACTCCACCCAGGATGACAAGGGGCCGGGAGAGATTCTGGAGATCTTTTTCAGTCATGAGCTAGACATCCGTGGCCAGCACCTTTTGCTCATTGAAGGGCTGGTTCATTCCGGAGTAACCGCTGAGTTCCTAATGAACGATCTGCGACTGCGGGGGGCGGCCTCGGTAAAACTGGCCACCTTATTGGACCGGCAATCTGCCCGGCGGGTGCAACTGCAGCCGGATTATTTCGGATTTTTGGTGGACGAGGCTTTCCTTGTCGGTTATGGCCTGGGAGCGCCCGAGCAGACGAATCGCAATCTGCCTTATCTGGCGGCCGCAAGCTAATCCAGCTTCGTGACTTAAGTCATTCGAAGAACTCACTTCTTTTTTCCAGGGGAACAGTTAAAATGGCGGATGGGCAATTTGTCCAATCCAAACCCAGTGGCTGGCATCTAACTATTGGCTGGTTGTCCCCAGTTTTCGTCCTGGCAGCAGGGCGCACTTTTCAGGAGCCCTTAGGTGAATTCGACAGTTAAGACTATTGTTTTCTGGCTGGTCATCGTACTTTCCGCCTTCCTTCTATGGGAGGTCGTGCGCGCCAGCAACTCCGGCCAAAAGGAGAAGGAGGTTAACTTCTCCCAATTCCTCAATGATGTGGATCAGGGACAGGTCAAAGAGGTCACTATCACCGGCCAGGAGGTCCGTGGTAAGTACCGCAATGATAACTCAGGCTTTCACCTGACTGCTCCGGCCAATTATCCCGACATGATCAAAATGCTGAGGGATAAGAGCGTGAACATCAGTATTCGGGACATCAACAGCGGAAGTTGGACCTGGCTGATTAACCTAGCTCCTTTGGCTTTACTCGCCGCCCTGTGGTTCTTCATGATCCGGCAAATGCAAACGGGCGGAAACAAGGCTCTGTCGTTTGGCAAGAGCCGGGCACGCCTGCTCTCCATGCAGCAAAAGAAGGTGACGTTTAAGGATGTCGCCGGGGTTGATGAGGCCAAGGAAGAGCTGAAAGAGATCATTGAGTTCCTGCGCGAAGCGCAAAAGTTCCAGAAACTAGGCGGTCGGATTCCGAAAGGTGTACTGCTGGTAGGGCCTCCGGGAACGGGTAAGACCTTGTTGGCTAGGGCAGTTGCCGGTGAAGCCAATGTGCCTTTCTTCTCGATTTCGGGCTCTGACTTTGTAGAAATGTTTGTAGGCGTGGGTGCGAGCCGGGTGCGTGATCTGTTTGAGCAGGGGAAGAAGAATGCTCCCTGCATCATCTTTATAGATGAAATTGACGCGGTCGGGCGCCATCGCGGCGCCGGTTTGGGCGGTGGTCACGACGAGCGTGAACAGACGCTGAACCAACTGCTAGTAGAGATGGATGGGTTCGAGTCGAACGAGGGCGTCATCTTGATGGCCGCGACCAATCGGCCGGACGTGCTCGATCCTGCGCTGCTTCGTCCCGGGAGGTTTGACCGGCGGGTGGTAGTGAGCCGCCCTGATGTGCGCGGCCGCGAGGAGATTCTGAGGGTGCACACACGCAAGATTCCTTTGGCGGATGACGTGGATCTCTCGGTCCTGGCTCGAGGCACCCCTGGGTTCTCAGGAGCTGACCTGGCTAACATGGTGAACGAAGCGGCGCTGGCGGCGGCACGACAAAATCGCAAAGCCGTGTTGATGTATGACTTTGAACTCGCCAAGGACAAAGTCCTGATGGGAGTGGAGCGCAAGTCGCTGCTGCTCACCGATGAAGAAAAGAAGAACACGGCCTTCCATGAAGCTGGACACGCGTTGGTAGCCGCGAAGCTGCCATATTCCGATCCTTTGCATAAAGTCACGATTATCCCGCGCGGGATGGCGTTGGGCGTCACTATGCAATTGCCCATCGACGACCGGCACAACTACTACAGAAATTATCTGGAGACAGAAATCGCTATCCTGATGGGTGGGCGTCTGGCGGAGGAAATTTTCCTGAGCCAGATGAGCACTGGCGCCGGCAATGACATTGAGCGGGCCACGGAATTGGCACGCAAGATGGTCTGCGAGTGGGGCATGAGTGATCTGGGTCCGCTGACTTTCGGTAAGAAAGAAGAGCAGATCTTCCTGGGCCGCGAGATCGCACAGCACCGTGACTACAGCGAAGCCACGGCGGTAAAGATCGACGAAGAAGTGCGGCGGCTGGTTGGCCAGGGCTACAACACGGCCAAGCAAGTCTTGTCGCAGAATCAGGATTTGCTGGTCAAGATCGCGAATGCGCTGATTGAGCGTGAAGTGCTCGACGCCAACGAGATCAAAATGATCATCGACGGCAAGGAATTGCCCAAGCTGACTCCTCCTCCGAAAGGAGATGATGGAGTGCAGCAGGTGATCAAGCCCGATCTTCAGCCTGGGCGCGCGCCAAAGGGCGGTGAGCGGCCGGCGCCAGCGTAGAAACCCAGTTTTCGGATTTCCAATTGTCAGTTCTCAGTGGGGCGGCTTGCGAGCCGCCCAAATTTTTGCGAGATGGAGTGATGCACTTCGTGAGTCGTTCCGAGAGCCTTGCGCATCTTGGAGGGACAAGTGATGCCTTTTACCCGTGGAACCTGTGAGCCAAGTCGCTGCCTGGTTTGAACGAAGTTTCGACTTTTCTTTCCCGGTCGAATTGCATCCCAACTTGTGCACGCGACTGCGGGGTACTCCGGCGAGGCTGGAGGAGATTGTCCGCGGCCGTTCTCAAGAAGTCCTACTACGAAAGCCGCAACAGAAATGGTCGGCGCAGGAGCACGCTGGGCACCTGCTGGACCTTGAGCCCTTATGGACGGCGCGAGCGGGCGAGTTCATCGCGGGCGGCGCCCAACAGCTTACTGTTGCCGACCTGACAAACCAAAAAACTCGCGAGGCCAACCACAATGCGCAGCCTCTTGAACAGATTCTAGCCGGGTTCCGAAGGGCGCGGTCCGCGCTGCTGCAGCGCGTAGAAACAGCAGACGCCGCGCTCTCCGCGCGAACCATTCTTCATCCACGTTTGCAGAAGCCGATGCGGCTGGTCGACCACCTGTACTTTGTCGCGGAACACGACGATCACCATCTGGCGCGAATATGGGAACTGCTGAACGCGGGACCGGACTAGCGTCACAGACTCACGCTAATGAGGGGCTTGGTTCGGGCCACGACCTCGCCGATTTCCACCGCGGCCACTCCTGCTTTAACCAAAGATCGTATGAGGTCAGCGGACTTCCCGTTCGTAACTGAGACCAACAGCCCACCTGCAGTCTGCGGATCAAAGAGGATGGTTTTAATGTCCTCGGGAATTTGTTCGTCGTAACCCACTACGCACTCGGCAAACTCGCGATTTGCTTTCAAACCGCCAGGAATGTGGTCGGCGCGAACACAATCCAGCGCGCCTTCGAGAACCGGAATCCGGCTGGCGTAAAGTCGCAGAGAGACATTCGAGGCCATGGCCATTTCGCGGGCGTGGCCGATGAGACCAAAGCCCGTGACGTCGGTCAAGGCGTGGACGGCAGTCCCCTCCTGGGCGGTGATTACTTCAGCCGCCGTCTTGTTCAGCGTTGTCATGGAAGCGACCGCCGCGTCGATCCAGGATTGCCTGGCTGCTTCTTTCTTGATGGCAGTAGAGATAACCCCCGTGCCGAGAGCTTTGGTGAACACCAGGTGATCTCCCAGCTGGGAGCCGCCGTTCGTGAGAACTCTCTTGGGATCAATCAGGCCTGTGACGGAATATCCGAACTTGGTTTCATCGTCGCGGATGCTGTGTCCGCCAACAATCGTGCAACCGGCTTCCATCATCTTGGAAAGTCCACCGGCGAGGATGCGCTCCAAAATAGCGAGATCACCTTTTTCCGGGAAGCAGACCAGAGCGAGTGCAGTGAGCGGGCGTCCGCCCATGGCGTAGACGTCACTGAGCGCATTGGCGGCGGCGATTTGGCCGAAAGTGTAAGGGTCGTCCACGATTGGCGTGAAGAAGTCGGCGGTTTGCACCAGCGCGGTGTCAGGGCCGATTTGATACACGCCGGCGTCGTCGGCGTGGTCGAAGCCGACTAAAACGTTGGGGTCATGTTGCCGGGCTAATTTCCCAAGCACTGTGTCCAGCGCCGCCGGACTCAGCTTGGATGCTCAACCCGCGGCTTTGACCGACTCCGTCAGCCGGAATGGCTTCACTTCGGGCATGCAGCCATTGTAAGGGATTGATTGAGGGATTTCGGATTGTCGAATTGACGGATTTATGAATTGAAGCTGTTAAATTCGCCAATTTCCAAAATTTGTCAATCGGCGTCTCACTTCACTGAGACGTCTGTTACCTGCAAGTCGGGATATTCGTGGTTCCAGTCATTGCTGACGTGTTCGAAAGTCAGGCGGAATTGCTTGCTCTGGCCGGGCGCCAGCGGCGATGCGCTGAGATCGACCGTATCGGGGTAAGGTCCGCCAGTTTGAAGAACATTAAGCGGTACGTCTTCAGACTGTGCGACCTGGCCGAGAGAGTCCTTGAAATTGACGTGAACCATCGCATGGGTCACGGTCTTATCACCAGCGTTGGTAACGGTCCCATCCAGATAAGTAACGGTCGCTCCGACAAAGTTTTCAGCGGCACTCATCTTCAGGTTTGAGAGCTTCAGATTGCCAGCGTAGGGGTGCGGCTCGCTCAGACTTTTAGGATGACCGCGTGACAGTAGAGCGAGGATGCCAACCAGCACCACTACCAGCCCAACACCCAGTAGGATGGGGCGCCACTTGGAGTCGGATGCTTCAGTAGGAGGAGAAGGCTCGAGCATGCCGCCCATGCGAGGATTGTACTCTCGCCGATTTCAGATTGAAGATTTCAGATTGCAGATTTCAAGTCTGCACTGGGTTTCAATCTGAAATCTAGAATCAGAAATCTGAAATCTCATCACTCGCCGCCCACCGTCAGACCGTCGATACGGATCGTCGGGCAGGCCACCGAGCCACGAAATTCCAGGTCGTTTCCGATCTCGGAGATATTGAGGAAGATTTCTTTCAGGTTTCCGGCGACGGTGATTTCTTCTACGGGGTAGGCGAGTTCTCCACCCGAAATCCAGAGGCCAGAAGCGCCGCGTGAATAATCACCCGTGACCAGATTCGCTCCGTGACCGAGAAATTCCGTGACGTATAGGCCTTGTGGAATTGCAGCGATGATTTCTTGGGGCGTCTTCGTGCCCGGCTGCAGAAAGTAATTGCCGGGACCAATGCCCGGAGTTCCGGCCAGTCCCCGGGAAGCATTAGCAGTGGTGTGCAGGCCGAGCTTTTTCGCAGTGTAGGTGTTCAGCAAATAAGACTTGAGCACACCGTTCTCGATGACGACGGTGCGCCGGGTGGGAATGCCTTCACCGTCGAAGGGGCTGGTGCCAAAACCGCCAGGCATGGTGCCATCGTCGATCACGTTTACTTTGTCTGCGGCAATCTTTTGTCCCACCTTACCAGCGAGGAAGGAAGCACCGCGATATACGGAGTCTCCATTCACGCCTTCGAAAATGTGGTCGAGTATAGAGTTGGCGACCATGGGATCGAGGACAATTGGAACCTGCGCAGTCTTCACCTTGCGCGCGCCGAGACGGCGTAGAGTCCGCTGAGCAGCGACTTTTCCGACATGTTCAGGAGACTCGAGGCGGTTGAGGCTGCGGGCGACGGAAAACCAGTAGTCGCGCTGCATGGCGCCGCTGTCGGATTGCGCGATGGGCACCGCGGCGATGGAGCAATAAGAGCGGCGGTATTCGCCGACAAAGCCGTGCGAGTTTGCCAGGACCTTGTGACCGGTGG
This sequence comes from Acidobacteriota bacterium, assembly GCA_013290025.1. Classification (GTDB taxonomy): domain Bacteria; phylum Acidobacteriota; class Terriglobia; order Terriglobales; family Acidobacteriaceae; genus JABCYV01. The sequence continues at coordinate 7,553 of JABCYV010000045.1, read as the reverse complement.
CAGCGTCGAACGAACCACCCTCGGAGTTCTTGATGCGGATATCGTAGTCGAGCGCGGCCTTCTCCGTGCGGCGCGCATAGCTGATACGCTCTTCTCCTGGGAGCGAGTAGACGTCGGCGGAGTAAAGATCAAGATCGCCGGAGAGCGAGCCGAGTTGCGATGGCTCGGGAATTCCGGAGAATGGATCTTCGGAAGTAAGCTTGGCGAGCTCGAGCGCAGATTTCACCATGCGATCCAGGCTGTCGCGCGAAAAGTCGCTGGAATATGTGCTGGCAGCGCGCTGGCCATGGAAAACGCGCAAGCCGATGGCTTTGGAGCCGGATTCTTTCAGGGTTTCCACCTGGCCAAGACGGACGAGAGTGGAGAATTCATCACCTTCGCGGACGACGCACTCGGCGGCGGTTGCGCCTCCGGCCATGGCCCTGCGGACGATGTCTTGAGCGAGATCGCGAAGGTCAGTTTCTAGTTGCTGGCTTCGAGTTTCGAGTTGGGTTGAAGACATAAGAAATTCATTCACCACGGGAGCACGGAATCACACAAGAAAAACCAAAGCAGGTCCTTCGACTGCGTAATTGCTCTCGCAAGCGAAAGCAATTACTTCGCTCAGGATGACAATATGTGGGGGTGCATTCCATATAGCGAGTTCCCAGCTGATCCATGCACATCCGGAGACTTTTGCGGCTCTGTCTATTGCATGAAGCGGCCGACATCTTTCTTTGCGGTCCCACCTACGGTGAGGCGATCGACTTTGATGGTTGGTATTCCGACGCCGACTGGGACCGCTTGACCATCTTTACCACAGGTGCCGACGCCTTCATCCAGCTTCAAATCGTTGCCCACCATGGAAACGCGCGTCAGAACGTCGGGGCCGTTGCCAATCAGTGTGGCGCCTTTAATCGGCGCGGTGATCTGGCCATCTTCGATCAGGTAAGCTTCGGAGGCGGAAAATACGAACTTGCCATTGGTGATGTCAACCTGGCCACCGCCGAAATTCACGGCGTAGACACCCCGCTTCACGGAATGAATGATGTCCTCAGGGGCATCGTCGCCAGGCAGCATGTAGGTGTTGGTCATGCGCGGCATGGGAATGTGTTCGTAGCTCTCACGACGGCCATTGCCGGTATCAGAGACGCCCATTAGGCGGGCAGAAAGCTTGTCGCTGAGGTATCCCTTCAGGACTCCGTTTTCGATGAGCACAGTTTCCTGGGTGGGTTGGCCTTCATCGTCCACGTTCAGCGAGCCGCGGCGCCAGGGCATGGTGCCGTTATCGACGACCGTGCACTTTTCACTTGCCACACGCTTGCCGATGAGGCCAGCGAAGGCGGAAGTCTGCTTGCGATTGAAGTCAGCTTCCAGGCCATGGCCAACCGCTTCATGCAGCAGCACGCCGGGCCAGCCGGGGCCGAGCACGACTTCCATTTCACCGGCGGGGGCTTCGCGGGCATCGAGCTGCAGAATGGCTTGGCGAGCGGACTCTTTGGCGAAGTATTCTGGAGTCTTCTCGCCGAAAAAGAAATCCAGGGCGACGCGACCGCCGCCGCCGGAGCTGCCGCGGGCGGAGTTGCCCTCGGTCTTGGCGATGCAGGAGACATTCATGCGAGCCAGAGGCTGCGAATCTTCGGCGAAGGTGCCATCCGAACCAGCCACTAGGATACTGCGGAGTTCATCGGCGTAGCTGGCCCGAACTTCTTTGATGCGCGGATCGTAAGCGCGGGCAGATTGATCGGCGCGCATAACCAGCTCGACCTTCGCAGTGATCTCGGCATCCACCGACGGCAGCGTGACCGGATAGAGGCTTCGCGCCGCCCTTTCCTGGAAGCCAACTGTCGGAGTCTTGGCTGGGCCGCTGGCAATCAGAGCAGCGGTCCGAGCCGCGTGCAGAATGCGGTGAGGAGCGAGATCATCGGTGTAGGCGTAACCAGTCCGTTCTCCCGAAATTACCCGGATGCCGCACCCGGCAGAAATGCCCTGCGAGGCGGACTTGACCATGGACTCATCCACCATGAGCGAGGTGGATGAGAGGTACTCAAAATAGAGATCGGCGTAGTCTCCGCCGGCGGAAAGCGCGGCTGCCAGATAATGTTCGAGATCGCGTTCAGTCAGGCCGTAATGATCGAAGAAAAATCTATTTTTATCCACGTTGATTAGATGACGCCGGGTCGGGAAAAGCTCCCAGCGGTTATTGTCATTATCCCACACCGATAGGAGCCGTCCAGCTTTACTCGATCGGATAGGCGAGGACGCCGGTCTCTGCGTGAGAAGTGCAGCTGGCAAATGTTCACTCGTCACAGACTGCAGGTTTGCGAATTGAAATACTTCATGCTGTGACTCCTGAAGCCCTCATTCGCCTGGTGGAGGATTTTCTGGCCCAGGCGCGCGACGCCGTGGTGCTGGAAGACGGAGCAATCGCGTTTGATCTGGCGCAGGCGAAGTATTCCATTTCGGGGGAGCACAATAAATGCCTGCTGCACTTGTGGTCAGCAGAGAAAAATGTTGTCCGGCGAGTGCTGGAAGCCGAAATCAAACACGAAGTGCTTCGGCTGGCGGTACAGCGGTTGGGACAAGCAAAGCCGACAAAACTGGAAATCTGCCGTGAGCGTGATCGGCGCACGCCAACAGCAAAGCGGGCGGCACGGTTAGCTTACCAGGGAGAGTTGCGGCGGACGCTGGAGCGACGCTTCCCAGGATTCAGCGTGGCGCAGCTCACTACTTCCGTCGATTTGGAACACTCGTTTGGTCCCATCTATGCGCGAGGGCTTTTGCGGCATGCGCAATCCGCGTTTGCGGTGCTAGGTGTGAATGGGCAGGAGACGCAAGGTTCGATTGATGCGGCGCTGACATTTGGCATTTTGTGGCTCGATACCTGCCGGCACGCGCAGGCAGGGAAGTTGGTGGTCGAAGGCTTGAAGGTGTTTCTGCCGGTCGGGACCGCAACCCTGACGCGTGAGCGTATGGCACATTTGAATCGTGAGGCGGCCAAGTGGGAATTGTATGAACTGGACGAGCGCGAAAACGCGTTGAAAGAGATGGATGTCTCGGACCGAGGCAACGTCAGGACGCGGTTGGTGCACTGTGCCGATGAGACTGGGGCGCGGGAGCGGTTTGCCGACGCGATTGGATACGTCCGCCGATTGATGAGAGAAGCCGAGGTCACGGTACGGTCGGCGGCGGAGATCGCTTTTCGTTGTCACGGGCTGGAGTTTGCGCGGGGTCGTCTGGCGCACGAGCCTGGCTCTTTTCGCAGCGCACCGGAAATTGTGTTTGGGGTAGGAGCGGAAGAGCGATTGCTGGACGATGGCAATACTGCATCGCTTGCGCAACTGGTAAGGAGTGTCGGCGAAGTGCGTCACCCCGAGGGACCGCGAGACCATCTGCTGTGGCGATTGCATCCGGAGCGCTGGCTGGAATCGCTGGTGGTAAAAAATGTCGGGGCCATCGATGAACGGCTCGATCCCGCTTGTTTGTATTCCCAAGTGCCGGCGTTTTCGGCTTCTGATCGCGCCATGATCGACGTTCTTACGGTCACGCGGGAGGGACGGCTAGCTATGGTTGAGCTAAAGGCCGATGAGGACATCCACTTGCCTCTGCAGGGTCTTGACTACTGGTCGCGCGTGGGATGGCACCAGGCGCGAGGAGAGTTTCAGCGCTTTGGGTATTTTCCGGGACGAGAGCTCTCAGCTAGCCAGCCTTTGTTGTTTCTGGTGGCGCCCGCGTTGCACGTGCATCCCGCAACCGACACGCTGCTGCGGTACATGTCGCCGGAGATTGAGTGGGTGCTGGTAGGGATTGACGAGCGTTGGCGGGAGGGAGTGAGGGCAGTACTCAAGAAGCGTGCTCAAAGAGCGAACTTGCTCCACAGCCACCGAGACGGAGACAAGAAAGAATCCTTCGCGAAAGCAGGCTAGAAATAAATATTACAGCACTCTTTCGTGCGCATAACCCCCGGCCTCGAGGGCAGAGAGCAATTCTGCAATGTGATCCGGACCTCGAGTCTCCATGGTGATGTCAATGGCCGTATCCCCCAGGTTCACGCCATAGTAGGCGCGGTCGTACGAGGTTTCCACAATGTTCGCTCTATGATTGGCCAGAATTCCCGTGACCTTGTGCAGAGCGCCTGGGTAATCGGGAAGATGGACCCTCAGGCGCACAAGGCGGCCATCTTTGACGAGGCCGCGCTCGATGATTCGCGATAGCAAGGTGACGTCCATATTGCCACCGCAGACCAGGACGGCAACCTTCTTCCCGGACATCTTTATCTTGTGATTGATTACCGCAGCGATAGCGGCAGCACCGGCGCCTTCGGCCAACATTTTTTCGCGTTCCAGCAACAAGAGCACTGCGTTCGCGATTTCTTCTTCGTTGACAGTGACAATTTCGTCCACATATTTCTGGACCAAAGGCAACGTCCGGTCACCGGCGCGGCGGACGGCGATGCCGTCGGCGATGGTCGCAGCCGGAGCGAGAGTCACGGGCTTACCCTCCGCCACGGCAACCTTCATGGAGGGCAGGCGGGACGTTTGCACGCCGACGACCTGAACCTTAGGATTTGTTTCCTTGATGGCGCACCCAACGCCGCCGATCAAGCCCCCTCCGCCAATGGGAACGACAACGGCCTCAATTTCGGGATGTTGCTGGAGCAGTTCAAGTCCCAAAGTTCCCTGGCCTGCGATCACGGCGTCGTCATCAAACGGGTGGATGAAGGTCATGTGCTGCTGCTCACCGCGCCGGACGGCTTCTTCACAGGCCTCATCGTAATTCGTACCGTAAAGAACGACCTCTGCACCGTAGGCTTTAGTCGCCGACACCTTGATCAAAGGGGTGGTGAGGGGCATGCAAATCTGGGCACGGATGCCACGCCGCCCGGCGTGATAGGCCAATCCCTGGGCGTGGTTTCCGGCGGACGCCGCAATCACACCGCGGGCGTGCTCCTCCGGAGTGAGAGTCAGCAACTTGTTCAGCGCGCCCCGCTCCTTGAAAGCGCCGGTTCTCTGCAGGTTCTCTAGCTTCAGATAGATGGAATTGCCGGTAAGCTGGGAGAAAGTATCGGAAAGAGTACAAGGCGAAAGGTAGATGGACTGGCGAATGCGCTCCAAGGCCGCATTAACGTTTTCGAGAGTGATCATTGGGTTTGTGGTAATCGGTGCATTTTACTAGGCATGCTCGAAAACATTTTGATTATTGCTTTATGATTCCGGCCATGCGCCCAGCAGGCGTCGCACGTCTACTAATTGGCCGAGGTGGTAGGCGTTGTGGTCGGCCACCAACAGGGCTTCTCGCAGGATGGTCTGCCCGTCGCCCCAGGGGATGCGGGCGAAGAGGTCGGTCTTGGGATTCGCGATCAGAGATTGCATGGCTTTCAGATCTTTGCGAAAAGTAGCGACGCTTTTGTTCCACGCTGCTGCACTGGGTGGGGCTTCGGTACGCGGCCAATGGCCTGCCGGCCATTCAGGTGAGACGTGTTTAGGGTTGCGGCTGAACTCCAGGATGTCCCACTGAGCGATGCGCATGTGCTCGAGCAGCATCCAGGGGGAGTGAGGCAGGCCGGCAGGCTTCCGGCTACGAAGATTAGCCGGGAAGCTGGCGACAACATCGTCGAACTTCGCGTGGGCGCCGCCATCGCTAAGGAGATAGAGGAGGTGGTCGCGCAGAGCTTTTGTGTCTTTCATAATTTTCCTCCGGAGATTGATTGGAGCATACCCGTAGACGCGGTCGGCTCGATGGGGCTAGGATCCTCCGACTTCACGCGAGGCTCGCGAACGTGGGCTCGTGCTGGCGCTACGATGACGATCGAGGTTCGAGCTCCGCTTCGGGCTTTTCCCCACGATACACACGTGAGATTCCGCGCACGAGGCGGCGCAACGGAAGCGTGCCTTTTTCATCGGCGAGGAAAATCTCTCCCATCCGGCTGCCGCGATAGTACCAGCGCCTCAGAATCGCCAAATGCTCCATGGCTTCAATCGCAGTTTTTACAGCCGCGGGCAGCAGTGTCGCCAGTGCTTCCTGAACCCGCGATTCCATCGATTGCGATTTAGTGTGTTCAGCGCATTGGATGGGGAAGGTGACCGGACCGGATAGGCAGCCGGCTTCAATTCGGAAGAAGGCGACGGATCCTGGCGCTGCGCTAGGTTGCACTATCACGCCGGCAAGGCGGTCGAGGCGACGGGCAATTTCGGGAAGTTGGCTGACCACTGGCTTGAGTTTTTCGATTCGCGCATGCAGGGCCGCAGCGTTCTCGAAGTCCAGGCTGGTCGAGGCCTGATCGCGCTGAGCGGAAATCTCGCGTAGCAACGAGTGACCACCGGTAGCGAAGTAAGCCTGCACGCGAGCAACTTCGGCGTGGTACTCCTCGTCGCTGCAGCCCTTGAAACAGGGGGCGAGGCACATCTTCATCTCGGAATAGATGCAGCCAGGAAACTTCGGGTCAGGGTGCAGATCGTCAACGCAGCGGCGCATTTTGAAGAAGTCGAGCGAGTCGTTGGCAAACTTTTCTGCGGCGGCACGGGAGGGGAATGGGCCGTAATAGAGCGAGCGTCCATTCAGTCGGCCGATATGCCTGGTGATCGACGCGCGTGGATATTCGTTTTCCAGGTGAAGCTTGACTAGCGGGGCGAAGCGCAGGCGGAGGCGATCGGAATACTTCTTAGGATAAATAGAACGCAGCAGGCGGTAGAGCAAAAACCCGGACTCGAAGTCGGAGCCGGTGGAAGTAAATTCGATCCAGCGGACACGATCGCGCAGGTTCAGCTTTTTGCTGTGTTCGGTCGACGGGCCAAGAAGTCGCTGCAGGCGGCGGCGCAGATTGGCAGTCTTGCTGACGTATGGTTCCGATTGCGGATCGTCAGCGCGAACCAGAAACACGGCTGGAGCGGGCGGGACAGCAGCGAAGATTTCGCCGTCACGGGCAGGGACGAACTCCAGGCGGTGGGAGAGCACGAAGCGATTATAGATTGAGGATTAAGGGCTTTAACCACCAAGGACACGACGGCGCACGAAGAACGTCGAGCGATTTCGTGGCTGACATTCATCCCTGTGACCGTTTGCTGTCCAGCTTGATGCGAATACCGACTTCATCCAAGTGGTTCATTAGATCCAGAGGATCTTGGTAAACGCGGTAAGCCCCCGCTTGCTCGAGTTCCTCCTGCCCATAACCACCGGAAAGAAGGCCTACGCCAAGCGCTTTGGCGCGCCGTGCGGCAAGCAGATCCCAAACGCTGTCACCAACCACGATGGAATCATGAATTGAAGCGCCCAGTTGCGCTGCGGCCGCCAGGAACAGATCCGGGTCTGGTTTGGCATGCCGCACCTGGTCTCGCGTTATCACTGGTACTCCAGACTGGATCTGAAGTGCCTCCAAGGATGGGCGAGCGCTTTCCAACATTCCACTGGTGGCGATGGCAAATGGTACTTTGGCCGCCGCTAGATGCGAGAGTATTTCAACCGCTCCTGGCAGGGGATGCACTTGCGGCACCAGCTTTGCATACGCCTCGGCATGCCACTTTTGCAGATTCTTTGCGTCTGTGCTCGTGATCTCGCGTCCGGTCTCGCGCAGCAGT
>JABCYV010000044.1 GCA_013290025.1 Acidobacteriota bacterium | reverse complement strand
TCGCACCTGGTACCACTGCCAATTTTCTTCGCAATCGGGCGATGATCTGGTCTGCGGTTATCTTTCGTTCTGCTAGAGGCTTCAGAGTGATGAACATGCGGCCCGTGTTGTAGGTAGTGTTGCCTCCGGCGAATCCGACGATGGTTTGCACGGCAGGGTCCTGCATCACGATGTTTACGAACTGCGACATCTTGCCTTTCATCGATTCGAATGAAATGTCCTGCGAGGCTTGCACCGAGCCCATGATTCGACCTGTGTCCTGCTGTGGGAAGAAACCCTTGGGAACAATCACGTAGAGATAAATGCTCAGGGCCGCGGTGGCAACGGTGACCAGCAACGTCAGAGGCTGATGCCGTAAGACCCACTCCAGACTATGCGTATAGATGGCCAGCGTCTTGTCGAAGGCCCATTCGCTGGCCCGGTAAATTGGATTGTGCTTTTCCTTGTGTGCCGGCCGCAGGAATTTGGCGCACATGGTAGGTGTAACCGTGAGCGACACGACCAGCGAGACCGCGATGGCCGCGCTGAGCGTGATGGCAAATTCGCGGAACAGGCGGCCAACGATGCCACCCATCATCAAAATAGGAATGAAGACTGCAACCAGTGACGTGCTCATGGAGAGCACGGTGAAACCAATTTCACGAGCCCCTCGAAACGCCGCTTCCATCGGGCGCATCCCTTGTTCGAGAAAGCGCGTGATGTTCTCCAAAACCACGATGGCGTCATCCACCACAAATCCAGTCGAAATGGCGAGCGCCATCAGCGAGAGATTGTCCAGGCTGTATCCCAGCAGGTACATGACGCCGAACGTTCCGATCAGCGAAAGCGGCACGGCCACGCTGGGAATCATGGTGGCGCGAACTGTGCGCAAGAAGGCAAATACCACCAGGATGACGAGAATGACTGAGATAACTAGAGTGAACTCGATGTCGGCCACGGAGGCGCGAACCGTTGTGGTCCGGTCGAGTACAACGTCCAGGCCGATGCGAGGCGAAATCGACGACCTGAGATAGGGCAACGTGGCGCGCACACGATCCACGGTGGCGATAATATTTGCGCCCGGCTGCCGGGAGATGATGATCAGAACCCCGGGCTTTCCATTCGCCAGGCCCACGACATGGGCATCTTCGACTGAATCCTGCACGTCGGCGACATCGCCCAAACGAACCGGAGCGCCGTTGTTGTAGGAGACGATAAGGCTACGATAATCTCGGGCGCGAAAAATCTGATCGTTGTCATCGATGGCCCATGCGTTGACCGCATCGGCGACACTGCCTTTGGGACGGTTTGCGTTGGCCGCTCCCAGAGCAGCTCGCACCGTGTCCAGTCCCACGCCCAGCTTGTTCAACACAGTCGGATTTACCTCGGCACGAATTGCCGGTTTCGCGCCGCCACCCACAAACACTTGGCCGACGCCGTTCACCTGGGAAAGCTTCTGCGCCAGGATAGAGTCGGCCGCGTCATACATTTGGGGCAGTGTGATGGTGTCCGAAGTCAGGGCCAGAATCAAGATTGGGGCGTCTGCCGGATTGACCTTCCGGTAGGTGGGATTGCCTGGCAGATTGGCGGGAAGCTGGCTGCGGGCCGCATTGATCGCGGCCTGCACATCACGTCCTGCAGCGTCAATATTGCGATTGAGATCGAACTGCAGAACGATGCTGGTCGAACCCAGCTGACTCGTTGAAGTCATCTGGTTGATGCCGGCGATCCGTCCAAACTGACGTTCCAGCGGGGTGGCTACTGCCGAGGCCATAGTCTCGGGACTCGCGCCCGGCAGTCCGGCGCCGACCTGAATGACGGGGAACTCAACTTGCGGCAGCGGGGCCACCGGCAGCTTGGTGAACGCCAGAATTCCCGCCAGGAGAAGCGCCAGCGCCAGCAATGACGTGCCAATGGGACGCTTGATAAATGGCGCTGAAATATTCATGGCCTAATCGCCCGCTGCCGGCTCCTCGATAGGATTGCCGATCTGGAAGCGCTCAAAGCGATGTGCCAGCCGGTCAAACCACAGATAGACGACAGGCGTGGTATATAGGGTCAGCAGCTGGCTCAGTAGCAGACCGCCGACAATCGTAATTCCAAGAGGATGCCGAAGTTCCGAACCCGTTCCTCTGCCGAGTGCCAGAGGCAAACCTCCCAGCAGCGCCGCCATGGTGGTCATCATGATGGGACGGAAGCGCAGCAGGCAGGCCTGAAAGATTGCTTCCTCGGGAGGCTTGTGCTCCACGCGCTCCGCTTCCAGCGCAAAATCGATCATCATGATGGCATTCTTTTTGACGATTCCGATTAGAAGGATGATGCCAATCAGTCCCACGACGCCTAAATCATTGCCGGTCAGGAGCAGGGCAAGAATGGCGCCGACGCCCGCCGACGGCAGGGTGGAAAGAATTGTGATGGGATGGATGTAACTTTCATAAAGAACGCCCAACACGATGTACACGGTGACAATCGCGGCCACAATCAGCCAAGGTTCGGAGGCAAGCGAATTTTGAAAGGCTGCGGCGGTTCCCTGGAAGCTGGAATGGATGCTGATGGGCAGGCTGATGTCGCGCTCCGCCTGGTCAATCGCTTTAGTGGCGTCACCCAAAGAAGATCCCGGCGCCAGGTTGAAGGAAAGTGTCACGACCGGAAACTGGCCTTGGTGATTGATGGCTAAAGCGGTGTTCTTGGTCTCGAAGTGACTGAACGCCGACAAGGGCACTTGAGCGCCGTTGCCGGACGCTTGGGTCGGGGATGTCTGGGTCCCCGATGCCTGGCTCCCGGACGTCGCGGCTCCATTGCTGGATGTTTGCGCTCCCGTAGTGGAAGGCGGCACACCGGTGCTGGACTTGACGTAAATATTCTTCAGCGCGTCCGGGTTCTGCCGGAAGCTGGGGTCCACTTCCAGTACCACGTGATATTGATTCAACTGCGTGAACATGGTGGAAACTTGACGTTGTCCGAAGGCGTCGTAAAGCGTGCTGTCGATCGCCTGGGGAAGAATGCCCAGCCGCGAAGCTGTATCCCGGTCAATCACCAGATCAGCTTTTAGTCCATCGTTCTGCTGGTCGCTGGCTACATCGCGCAGCTGTGGCAGGCTTTGTAGTTTGGCCACCAGCCGTGGCGCCCACACTGCGAGCTCCTGAGCGTCGGCGTCTTCGATGGAGTATTGGAATTGGGTGCGGCTCACGCGGTCTTCCACCGTAAGATCCTGCACTGGCTGCATGTAGAGGGTGATTCCCTCGACCTTTGCTAGCTCTGGCTGCAAGTCACGAATGATCTCGGACGCACTTTCCTTGCGCTGGTCTCGCGACTTTAAATTGATCTGGATGCGTCCGCTGTTCATGGTTGTATTGGTGCCGTCAATTCCGATGAACGAAGAAAGACTTTCCACGTTGGGATTCTGAAGTATGGCCCGGGCCAGACTCTGCTGGCGTTGCGCCATAGCATCGAATGAAATGTTCTGCGGTGCCTCCGAAATCCCCATAACCACTCCGGTGTCCTGCACCGGGAAAAAGCCTTTCGGCACGTACACATAGAGAAGTAAGGTCAGGATGAGCGTGCTCACCGTAACCAGCAGAGTAGTTTTCTGGTATTGCAAAACAAACTTCAGGGTGCGGCCGTAAAACGCGATCACACCATTGTAGAAATCTTCGGAGGCTTGATAGAAGCGGCTTCGTTTTGTGAGGTCCTGTTTCTTGAGGAGCTTGGCGCACATCATCGGCGTCAAGGTCAAAGAGACTATGGCAGAGACCAGAATGGTCACCGCCAAAGTTACGGCGAACTCGCGAAACAGCCGGCCGACGATATCGGCCATAAATAGCAGCGGAATCAGCACCGCAATCAGGGAAACGGTCAGCGAGATAATCGTGAACCCAATCTGGCTCGAGCCCTTCAATGCCGCTTCCAGAGGAGAATCACCCTCCTCCAGGAAACGATCGATGTTCTCGATCATCACAATAGCGTCATCGACCACAAACCCGGTGGAGATGGTCAGCGCCATCAAGGTCAGGTTGTTCAGGCTATAGCCCAGCAGATACATCACGCCAAAGGTGCCTACAAGTGACAGCGGCACGGCGATGCTGGGAATCACGGTGGCAGACAGGTTTCGTAAGAAGAGAAAAATCACCATCACGACCAGGGCCACGGTGAGCATCAGCTCGAATTGAACATCTTTCACCGAGGCCCGGATGGTCTGTGTGCGGTCCGTCAAAATTTGGACTTTGATGGCCGAGGGCAGGGACGACTGTAGCTGCGGCAGGAGCAGCTTGATGCGGTCAGCAACGCTAATGATATTCGCGCCAGGCTGGCGCTGAATATTCATGATGACGGCTGGAGTGGTATTCACCCAGGCGGCCTGCTTCAGATTCTCTGCGCTGTCCACTGCCGTCGCCACATCGGAGAGCCGCACCGGAGCTCCGTTCCGGTAGGCCACCACGATCTGACTGTATTGGGCGCTGGAGAGCAGTTGATCGTTAGCGCCAATGGTGAAGGACTGGCGCGGACCATCGAGCACGCCCTTGGCCTGGTCCACATTGGCCGCCGCCAGCGCAGTGCGCACGTCTTCCAGACTCAACCCGTAAGAAGCCAGCGCCGTTGGGTTGGCTTGAATCCGCACGGCCGGCTTCTGTCCTCCGCTGATGGAAACCAGTCCGACTCCCGGGAGCTGAGAAATCTTTTGTGCCAGCGCTGTATCTGCAAGGTCTTCTACTTTGGAAAGAGGCAAAGTGTCGGAGGTGAGCGCCAGGGTGAGGATAGGCGCGTCCGCCGGATTCACTTTGCTGTAGATAGGCGGATTCGGCAGATCTGCGGGAAGATAGGTCGAGCCTGCGTTGATCGCGGCCTGGACCTGCTGCTCCTCAACGTCAATGTTCTGATCCAGATTGAATTGCAGGGTGATAATCGAACTGCCGAGAGAACTGGTCGAAGTCATCTGGCTCAAGCCCGGTACTTGGCCAAACTGGCGCTCCAAGGGAGAAGTCACAGACGACGCCATCACCTCTGGATCTGCACCGGGATAGAACGTCACGACCTGGATTGTGGGGTAATCGACTTCGGGCAAAGCTGAAACCGGCAGTTGCCGGTACGCCACCAAACCTACCAGGAGCAGACCCGCCATCAACAAGGTGGTCGCCACCGGGCGAAGAATAAATAACCGCGACGGACTCATGGAGTTCCCGTGGTGGAGGACTGGGCGCCTTGATTTCCTCCTGTGCTGCCGGCGCGTGGCTCGACCTTGCTACCTGCCTGAAGCTTGTCCTGGCCATCGATGACGACCATGTCGCCGGCCGTAATGCCACTGCCAATCACGGCTGCATTGTTCTGCGTAAGCGCGACTGCCACGGTTCGCACCTCGACCGTTTTGTCCGGCTTCACCGCGAATACGTAGGTCCCCTGCGGGCCGCGGAGAATGGCGGCGGAAGGAATCACGATGCTGTTCTTCCGGATTTCAAGCAGCAGTCGTGTATTTACAAATTGATTCGGCCACAGGACGTTATCTTTGTTATCGAATATCGCTTTCAGCTTGCCAGTACCGGTGGTCGCGTCAATCTCATTATCAATCGTGAGAAGCGTGCCCGTGGCCAACTTAGTTTGATCATCCCGGCTGTAAGCTTCCACCGGTAGTGTGCCGTGTTGCATGTGTTGAGCGACGGTGGGAAGGCTGTCCTCGGGAAGTGTGAAAATCACGGCAATGGGCTGTAGCTGGGTGATCACCAGCATGGGATTAGTATCCGCGGCATGGACCATGTTTCCGATATCCACCAACCGCAGGCCGATCCGCCCGCTTACCGGGGCGGTAATGCGGGTGTAAACAAGGTTCAGTTTGGCGTTCTCGACTTGCGCTTGATCGGTGCGCACCGTTCCTTCAAGTTGATCGACGGTGGCCTGCTGCGTGTCCACTTGCTGTTGCGACATGGATCCCGAATCCTGCAGCAGCCCTTTGAAACGTTCATAGTTTAGTTTGGCGTCGCGCAGCGAAGCTTGATCCTTGAACAGTTGAGCTTGCGCCTGACTCAATGCGACTTGGTAGGGACGAGGATCGATGACGATCAGGAGCTCACCCTGGTTTACATGCTGTCCTTCCTTGAAATTAATCTGCACGATCTGGCCGTCAACCCGACTCTTCAGGCTGACCGTGTTGTAGGCCGTTACCGATCCCAGGCCCGTAAGATACACGGGCATATCACGCTGCGCAGCCGTGGCAACGCCCACAGGGACACCTTGCGCCGCGGCTGCGGCCCTGGCCGTCGTCGGCTTGGGATCCGCGCTGGTGCAACCGACCCAGGCCAAGCACGACAGAAGTAAGAAAAGGAGGGCAACTGCAAGGATGCCGCACGGCCTATAGCCTGCAGAAACTCGCTCTGTCACTGCAATCAATCTCAATTGAGCAACTTGGGGATCGGGAGACACTTTGTCCTCAGCACTCGCATTATGGCGCATATCGACCCCGTCCTCACAGTGTTCCCGGTTGGCACACTGATGCTGCCAACAAATATTGGACGTGTAGTCGTTAGGCGCGGTTGCGATTTATCTTTATTCTTTACAATACTTTACAAAGGGCAACAGAGGCTTTCAGCCTCAACCCGTTCGTCGGTTCCCGCACCAGGTTAGTGGGTAAACGACACGTTCAAGCCCGTGGTCAGGATGATATCGTTCTGTTTCTTCCCGGCGGGCGGATTGGTGACATAAATGTCTCCGAAGGCATTCTGCCATCCGAACCATTTGTTGATCTTGGTCACGGTCCCAAAATTAAACACTCCGCGATACTGGCTGGTGTCGCTGAGGTCGGGGTAGAAGTACAACTTCTGCGTAAGCACAGTGGATGCACCCAGCTTCTGAGAGAGCTCCTCTCCCAGTGTGAGTGCGGCAAAATTGCGGTTGAACGTGGTGTAATTCTCTCGGGTGTAATTCAGTCCACCAAGCAAATCCAGAGTGGTGCGATTGTCGTTGATGACGTGAAAGCCAAGACCGCCGACCCACCACGGTCTGGCCGTTGTTGAGGCCTACATGCAGTGACTGGGTGGAATTAATTTCCTGGATTGCGGGCCACTGCACGGTGACGTCGCCAGCAAATTCGGTCTTGATTATCAGGGCCTTGCCGTCTGATTTCACTATCGTTCCTGTGAGGCGATCTCCATTCTTCAGGACCACCTGATCCGCGAATAACCTCGAAGAGAACGCAAGCACGAGAAAAACCACCACCAGCCGCAGATTGCCCACGACGTTGCCTCCTTCAATGATTGGATAATCTCTTTGGAGAATTACGATTGGAACTGAGATTAGAAATTCCGCGATTGTACGGGTACTCGGCTGGCCGAAACTAATTCAGAACCAACCTGATAGTTTTCTAGAGAGGCCGACTGACTCAGACCGCAAGAAAATCTGGGGCCGGACGACAAAATTGCGGCTGGGGTGAGCGCGACCAAGAAATGCAAGGAAACAAAAAACGGCAAAGCAGCAACCCGGTGTTCTAGCTCTTCACGTCCGGGCCCGAATTCTTAGGGGGGTCCGCCTGGGCATCTTTCATACCCTCTTTCAGGGCACGAATGCCCTCGCCGATCCCCTTGCCGAGTTCTGGCAGTTTCTTGGGGCCGAACACCAGCAAGGCGATGAAAAAAATCACCAACAGGTGCATCGGCTGAAAAAGGCCTTCAAGCATGATTTTCCTCCGAGTGCCTGCGACAGGCCAAGGCTCAACGTTACTGAACCGGCCTGCGGGAGTCAACTGCCGATGTGGTCACGTTACGGGGCAAAAAGGCTCTGCAATCACCTAATAACCCTAGAACCACCCATAAGTTGCGGAAGCCAAAGGCCAAGGTACTTCGGTGACCTACTGGCGCAGGGGTGAGCCGTTCTATCTTGCAGAGAGCCATGGCCGCAGGGTCGATTCTGATCCTTGGCCTGAGGAGTTGTCGTGCGTCGTAAGGGCCTCATTTTTCTTTCACTTGTTGTCTTTGCGCTTCCTTCTTTTTGTGAGCAGAATGGCGCAAATCGCCTGGACTGCGCGCAGCTGATGGCGTGGGTGGCCGGTGGCGTTTCCCCCCAGCAACTGGAAAAGCGGATCGTCGAGAACGGGGTCGCATTCGTCACCGACGGCACAGCCGCCAAAGCCTTACTCACGGCAGGCGTACAGCCGGAACTGATTCAGGTGCTACGCGACAGCAAAGTTCTCTCCGGTGGGGCTGATGCGATCTGTCCAGCAGCGTTTGTCCATGCCAACGAGTTGATTCGCCAGAAAAAATTCGAGGACGCTGAACCCATTTTGCAAAGGCTGATTTCAGCGGACCCGGGAAATGCGGCCCTGCATTTCGCTCTGGGCTATGTGCGGCAGCAGCAAGCAGAGTGGAACGAGGCCTTCGATAACTATTCTGACGCCCGCGACTTGATGCCGGGCTCTTCCGAGATTCATGCCCGGCTAGCCTACGTCTTCTATCGTTTTGACGACGGGGACAACGCCATCGCTGAAGCGCGTACGGCGCTCAGCATCGATCCTAAAAACGCTGAGGCATATCGCTATCTTGGCCTGGGTTTGTACGCTAATACCCAGTATTCCGCTGCCATGCACGCTTTCCAGGAATCGCTGGTACGCCAGTCCAACAACGCCGATGTCTACTATGACATGGGAATCACGCTTCGTGCGCGGGGGGACACCAAGGCGGCGGAAGCTGCCTATCGCAAAGCGATCGCCTTGGATCCGCAGTCTTGGGAGTCGCACAACAATCTGGCCATGATGCTGCATGACCTCAAGAACTATGATGTCGCTATCGCGGAGTATCGCGAGGCCAAACGCCTGGCCCCGCATGAAGCCTCAATCCGAAACAATCTTGGCAACACGTATTGCGACAAAGGCGAATACGACGCGGCGATTACTGAGTTTCGCGGACTCTTCAAAATGGATTCTGGCTGGGAACGTGGACACGACTGCCTTGCCAAAGCCTTCATGGCCAAGCGGGATTATCAATCAGCGATCGCGGAGCTGAAACTTGCCATCGTGCAGAATCCCACGGGCGCTGCCGAACACCGCGTTCTGGGGCAGGCTCTGCTCTTGCTTCACCAGGAACAAGAGGCGCTACGTCAGTTGCGCATCGCAGTTCAGTTAGATCCCGATTCTGCTATGGCACACCACTATTTGGCGACCGCGCTTTTTAATGCGCAGGAGTTCGAAGCAGCAGAACCCGAGTTCCGGCAGACCGTCCGCCTGGAACCGACCGCCAACAACCATTACTACCTCGCGGCCTGCCTGATGAGCATGGGCCGTTACGATGACGCGATGGGCGAGCTCGAAACGGCGTCTCGCATGGCCCCGGGACAAGACCTCTATCGCGCCCGGAAGGAAGAGCTGCTGAGACTAATGAAGGAAACTGCGAGGAACACACCTTGAGTTTCGGCAATCTGTCTCATTTTGACTGCCGACCGAACGGCATGATTTGAGGCTGGGACGCATTGCCTTAGCTAAGTTATTGGTTTTAAGGCAACACCGTTTGGTTCGCCAACTGCACTGTACTAAGGGGCAGTGCCAGCATGAACTACTGTGCCCTCGGCGACAGGAATGTCGGAGCCTAGAATGAGCACGGGATTCCAGCGTCGAGGCAATTCGTTATAGCCAGCATCGGTACAACTCCGGGGAGTAGCGCACATGAATTCGGTCCAACCGCCACATTCCACAGGCAGCAAAGCGACCACCCAAGCGGTTTTTCAACCGAGTAGCGAGATCCGGCGCGGAGAACGGACAGTCGCGGAAAGGCTTCCTGACGCGCTGCTGCCCTCCACTCGATCGGGTTACGGCCTGCCTTGCGCAAAGTGCAAGACGTATTATGCTGCCGGATTGACCGCCTGCCCTGTTTGCAAAGACACGGAAAGAGTGTCGCCCACGGCCGGAGTGGCGGTGACGACAGCGCCATCCAGTCTGGCGGAAGCGACTGCTCTTGGACCTGATGAAGCTGCACTGGAGGCGGAGCGGGAGCGCTTTTTGCGGGAGTTCAAGTCGCAGGTCTACGCCTCACACATGCAGATCAATGCCGCGGCCAGCTTCCGTTGCAGTAAAGAAGAAAATCATCAGGGCGCGTTTGAGCCTGCGGCTGTTTGCCAGGCCTGCTATGACCATCTGCAGGAGCGGGTGGACCTGATGGAAGCGGGACTGCACATGGATCTAAAGGAAGCCGCGCAAGTGGTCTATGACGCAGTGTGGTCCGATCCTTCGGATCCAAACAAGACTTACCTAAACGCGGCGCAGGCCCTCCTGACCGTGTTGCGAAAACGTGCCGGTATCGCAACCGTGCTGGGACCACTCCAGCCGTTGCCACACTGAGGAGCGTCCGCAAATCACTGCTCCTAGTCCTTAGCAAAACCTCAGCTTTCCGAACGCGCTGGGTACGTGAAAATTCGGTTGCGGTGTTCCTGTCGGTTGCCACGCCAAATAGGCGCGCGGTTCCTTCTTCCCTTCAACACGATAAAAATTGGCGCGCCAAACTGCTGCGGGATCGAACTGCAGTGTCAGCGACTTCATCGGGATCGCAAGTTCCGCGGTCCAGATATGTGATTTCTCGTCCAACACGACCGATCGCTGCATTCCGCTCCTAAGGTCTGCACGTCCTCCGGGAAAAATGTCGAGATCGACCCACATCCCGTTGGGACTGACTTCGAATTCCCGATAGTAGCGTTCACGCGAAGGATCAGGCTGGAGAAAAGTTTCCGCTACGTCGCGGTCCCACAAATGATCGCGGCGTCCATCGGGATCGGAATCGGCAAACACGTAAAGCTCCCGGTAGCGGCACTCAAAACGCAAGTACAGTGTTTGCGGCGACCACAACGCTTGCACTCGAGTTTCACGCCGCGGGTCTGCATTCTTGCCTTGCCAGTCCGAACAGAATGCGATTGCTGTGGCATTGCGCCATTCGTCTGCGGGACGGGATGCATCAAGCCGAATCTCCCCGGAGACATGGGCAGCGATGACCTCAGAGGATGCTGGTAGATTTTGCGACGGTATGCTGTGCGGAATCATCGTCTAGACGAAAGAAACAAGATGGTAGCTGAGAAACGGCACATTTGCTCTCGTAGGCTGCAAAGTCGCTTTGACCACAAGATCCGGATAGCCCACGAGTTCGTCGCGTCCTAATCTTGGACCACTATGACAACCAATGCGATACTCAACTCGACAGATGCTACTGACGTGGCGCAGGACGCTATGGCGCAGAATACCGACCCGCTGAGGAATGCCATGCAGAGCGGCGAAGATCAATGGCAAGCGGTCCTGGATCGTGATGCCAGTCGCGACGGCACGTTTGTGTTTGCCGTTTCCTCGACCGGGGTCTACTGCCGGCCGTCGTGTCCTTCGCGGCGCCCTCGCCGCGAAAATGTAACGTTCTTCCGCAAGCCGGATGACGCCGAAAAGGCCGGCTATCGCGCCTGCCTGCGCTGCCGGCCCAAAGCGACCGGTGGCAATGCTCAGATGGAAATGGTCAAAGCCGTCTGTCGCTACATCGAGCAGCACCTGGATGAGCCGATAACGCTGGCTCGTCTGGGATCAGCGTTTCACCAGAGTCCGTTTCATCTCCAGCGGACCTTCAAGGGGGTGCTGGGTGTCACGCCGCGGGCTTACGCCGATTCCTGCCGCGTGAACCAGCTCAAGCACAATCTACGGGCCGGCCATTCCGTAACTCGCGCGATGTACGACGCCGGTTACAGCTCCAGCAGCCGCTTGTACGAGCGCACGGCATCGCAGCTCGGCATGACGCCTGACAAGTACCGCCGAGGAGCGATCGCCGCTCCCATCCGGTACACCTTCACAGATTCGCCCCTGGGACGCATGTTGATCGCCGCCACTGACAAAGGTATTTGTGCGATCCAGTTTGCCAACTCCGACGACGAACTGGAACACGGTCTGAAGCATGAGTTCCCCTTTGCGATTCGGCGCCGCGATGACGCAGCCATGCGAGGTTGGAAAGAAGACTTGCTCGGCCAGATGCGGGGACAGAAACTGAATTCGTCACTGCCGCTCGATATTCAGGCAACCGCTTTCCAGCGCCGCGTCTGGTCGTGTCTGCAGGCCATTCCGTTCGGCGCGACCCGCTCCTATGGCCAGGTGGCTAAGGCCATCGGCCAGCCCAACGCAACGCGGGCGGTAGCACGTGCCTGTGCGACCAACCCAGTGGCCGTTGCGATTCCGTGTCATCGCGTAGTCCGCAAAAACGGAGACGGGGGAGGCTATCGCTGGGGCGTAGAACGGAAGAAGGCCCTGCTGGAGATGGAACAAGAGGCAGCGGGCTCTCGAGTTTAGTGGGATGAACTTTGATTCGAAGCGCCAGCTCAGCGGGCCCGACCTGCATTTATTCTTGATGGAGCTGCGTTGAAACTAGAGGATTTTGCATTTGTTCTGACTGCGAATGCGACCGAATGCTTCAAGCGCTTGAAGCACAAACTTTGACCCTAATTTACTGAGCGGACCAGGTTAGGCGTGTACAGTACAAAACTGCATCCCGTGATTGAAGAGCAGCTTAGTATGCCTCGGCGCACAAGCCGCGTCGGGCCATCGTCGGGGAAAGGCATTTTGAACTCTATCGAACTCAACACGTTACCGGCCGATTTCAATTTTTCTGAACCGCTGACAAATCTGACGTCCTCCACCTTTGACCCTTGGCCGAGAAGAAGGAAGAACTCAGCACTGGCGGTTTCCGGCGTAATGCTCGGCAGCTTGAAGGTACGGAGCTTACTGAGTTCCTCAGCGCCATCAAACCCGCCAGTCTTTGTGCCAGCATCAAGATGCTCGAGCCGTGCTTGCGTTTCTTTCATCCGATCAGGTGCTCGAGATGATGCCAGAGCCAAGTGATAGATGCGAACTGCCTGTTCCTTTTTGTGCTCTTGCTCATACACCTTGCCAAGATGATCTCCTTCGGTTGCCCCCAGGGAGAGAGCCCAGGCTGCGTTCAGATACTTTTCCGCTTGCTGTAGATTTCCGATGCGGAAATAGACCCATCCCAGTGTGTCCCAGTAAGCTGCCAGGCTATGCGTATATCCCAAGTCCTCGTTCTTCAAGTCAGAGAGCTTCACTTTCGAGGAAGCTTGTTCCTCTTCGCGCACGGCCTTTTCGGCATATTGCAGCGCCAGAGGCAATTGTTTGTTCGCGTCCGCCAATTCATATCCTGCATTGTTGAACCACACAGGCTGCGGCTCCATTTCTAGGGCTTTCTTGTATGCGGCCAGTGCTTTCTCTTCATTCTCAGCGCGGACGTAAGTTGTCCCAAGCTGCACGTACAGGTCCGCACGATTAGGATCCAACTTGATAGCGGACTCGAGGGCCGAAGCCGCCTCCTTATAGCGCTTCAAGGCGGATAATGCGTAGGCTAGGGATCCCGAGGCGTCGGAGTCTGCGGGATCCACGGCGAGCAATTGCCGCCAAGCCGAGACAGCATCGTCGAATCTCTGCATGCCCATAAGAGTGTAGGCCAGCACCTTGTAGCTGAGCGGCTGTTGAGGGTCATTCCTTATGGCGGATTGGTATGTCTGCAGCGCCAGTTCCGGTTTGCGCTCAAACTTGTAGATTTCTCCCATCCACAACCAGGCGCGTGTGAACTTGGGATCTACCTCGACTGCACGCTTGAGCGAGGCGATTTCGCCTTCCGGGTCGCGCTTTTGGTATTCGTCCCTCGCATCGTCATAGGCTCGAGTTGCCTCGAGATTGTTACTAAAAGGCAGCATCCAAATCGCATCCTGGTAGGAAGAGGGGGTGACCCGTCGGGGTTCAGAGAGAGCGATGTAAACATTTTGATCGTCTTCGATCATCTTCACAAACCTCTTGTATACGTCGTACTCGCCGACCGGCACTTCGCGGAGCTTTACTACCAACCTGCGATCACTCTTCAGCACGCCGTTCTTGACCCCATAGAAAGCGTGGTATTCGGCGAAATCTTCCCTAAGGTCCAGTTTTGCGGGAAGCTGGGGGGCAGAGCCTTTGGGCAGTTCCACCGAAGATTCGAAATGTAACTCTTCGGGCGATCCCAACCAGATGGGATAAGACGGCTGTGTGTCTTCGTGCGGCAATGCAATAGGTGGAAGCGGGGAGCTGAGCCGGTGATTAGACCAGTCCGGAAAATCTTTGCGCGCATAGTTATACGTCCAGGATAACGGTTCCCTGGTTTTTTCCGGCGAGCTTGCCGTGACCTCGCTCACGTCGCCAGCAAATCCCGAACCACAGGAGATCTGCTGGATTAGATCTTTCCATTGCGGCATGGGCACGCGGCGAAAGGCGGTGCGAAGTAAGACCTCACTATCATCGCCGCTCACTGATCGCTCAATCTAACCGTCCAGAGTCCCTGTATCGCTGAGCTTGGCTTCAATTCGGAACGTCTGCAACCCAGGGGCAGGTGGATCTGCGGCGGTGGTCACCAAGGTTGCTGGCTTACCTACTGGAATCACTAAGGCGCGTTTGTCGCGCAATGGGCTGATGAGATAAGCAAATGGCGCGACCTCCGGCGTGGTATCGAGCCAGGTGAAGCCGCCGCCTTGTGGCACGGCTGTGATTACGTGATCAAACTGGCCCGGCGAGGGCACGTCTACGTCAATATCGCGCGCGGTGCTGATCAGTGCGGGATAAGCCGTTATACCCGCTGCGTCAAGCAAGGACGCCAGCAGCGTGTGTTTATCTTTGCAATCACCATACTGATTGCTTAACACCTCAGCCGCGGAATGCGGCTGGTAACGCCCAATGCCAAAGGCGACCCCAATATAGCGGAATTGTGTGCTGACGTAGTCGTAGATGGCATGTAGTTTGGCATTCTCGTCACTTGCGTTCTTTGTAAGGTCAGCCGCCTTAACCCGAACTTCCGCGCTCGGCTTCACGCGCTCTTGCTGCAGGCCGTTGTACCAGGCGCCGACGTCTTCCCAGCTTTGGAACGTGGAGATCTGCACATCCGCAGGTGGCAACATGCCACGGGCTGCTTGGTGGATTTTCTCCTGCTGATCTTTCTTGTCTTGTTCGGAGGACTTATGCTCCAGTTGGAAGTTCGTCCAGGTGAAGATGCGACGCGATCCTTCTTCCGTGATCACCGGCTTGGGATCGCGACTTTTCCACTTCACCACGCGCTCGCGGGGAACGCTGATCTGGATCTCTTCGTGCAACATGATGAAGTCATGAGAAAAGTTGAAGGCAAACCAGAATTGTCCAGAGGCCAGGGGCTTGGTTACGTGCCAGCGGGCACGTGATTCCAGCACATCCCCCACGCCCAGTCCCTTGACCGCCACCTGCTTCTCCCGGTGATCGCTGTAGAACGGTGCCTGGCGGGTTATGTCGGCTGCCATATCCTGAATGTTTTCCGGGGGCGTCGTGATCACGGCGCCCTCCGGCTTTTGCACCCGCACGTAATCGATCTCTACGTTCTCTGCGGCACTCTGGTATGGGAACGTAAGCACACCATAGCGCTGCACACCAGCGTCGGATTGGATGCGAATACGAACTGACGTCTCCCGCGTACCAGTTCCGTCGTTTTCGAAGACGATCTTGGTGGAATCGTCTTCGTCAACGAATGCTTCTTTGGAATAGTCAGGCTTGGTGTTCGCAGGCTTGGAGGCTCCCTGCCCAGCTGCGCCACTGATAGTCAGGCAAGAAACCAGAATTAGTACGTAGATAATGCTTATGCGGGATCTCCTTTTGATCCTGAGGCGCGAAGGATTATATCCCCCTTCTGCGCGTTCGGGGCCACTTTTGAATGATTGCCGTTCGGCAGGGCTGCTGACATTCCATACCTTCCCCACTGCCAACGGGTGGATGAACGGGTGGGTGGCCCACTCCCGAAGCTAGAATCGACCCTTTCTCGTGGATTGGATTTTAGGCGGATCGAAGAACTCCGAACGTGCCTACTGCACCTGCTTTTCCGCCACTTGCAGTTCCCGTGCGTGGCCCACCAGTTTCTTGAGTTTGCCCTCGATCGATGCGTCGCCGATGTGCTCGTCCTGCAGCACGCCATCCGCATCGATAGTGAAAGTGTGCGGAATCGCTCCTACTGCAAACAGTTTTGATAATGACCCTGTAAATCCGCCGTCGCGATATTGCAGCCAGGTCATCCCGTTTTTCGCGACAAAATCCTTCCACTTCTGCTCGTCGCTGTCCAGGCTAACGCTTAGGACAATCAGCGGCTGCCCCTCGAATTTCCTCGCAATATCTCGCATATGCGGCATCGCCTCCCGGCAAGCCGTGCACCACGTTGCCCAGAAGTCAATCAGCACCACCTTTCCCTTCAAATCGTCGAGCGAAACCCGCTGTCCATCCGTCGTCGTGACGGCAAATGCGGGCGCCATCCTGGCCCGCGCTAACTCGGGCTGGCTGATATATCGCAGCGCGCGCTGCCGATCCGGATCATCCGCCGGCCTCATCTTCACAAATTGCTCGAACTGCGCTTTTGCGGCGTCGTCCTGCTTGAGTTGTGCGAGGGCAAGACCATCGGCATATATCGCAACCGGGAACTTCGGCGTCATCGCCAGCGCCTTGCGCAGTTCCTCGTGAGCACGAGTGAACAGGTCATCCTTATGCTTGTCGACCCCCTCACGTAACAGCACTGTGGCGAACTGGTAGTGCGCGAGTGCTGCCTCAGTCTCGCCATGCGCTTCCGCTACAAGTTCTCCGGCCGCGGCTTCAGCAGTTTTCCAGTCCCGCAGATCCACCCCGTATTCGATCATTTTCTTTTGGCATGCTACACAGTGGCCGTCGTCTTGCTTGTCCGCTTTTTTGAAACTCTCGAGCGCCGAGCCCGTCATGCGTTTGTGCTGATACTCCAGGGCCTCCTTATACGTCTTCTGCGCCTTTTCATTTGTCGGACCCTCCCTTTGTTCTTCTGCCAGAAATAACGCAGCGGCGCAGGCAAACATCAGTGCGATCCCGGCATATCTCATCCCGACCCTCGTATTGCGGAGAATCCGCGCCAAGAAATTATCATGCTTTTCTGGATTTCCGCGAGGATTCGTGAAGCCACCATCAGGCGAGGGCTCTTCATCCCAAACTATATGGATTTCTTGCTGAAGATGAGCACGGCGTAGTTCATTAGCTTGAGCCGGCTTTTGCTCCCAGGTCTCGCAAAAGCGGCGAGACCTGGGGCACCCGGCTGTTTAATGTTTGGTTAAGTTGGGTTACCATCTCGACCATCGCAACTTCATCCCATCATGTTCTCACCCCGCTATCCGTTTGACGCCAACGAGAATTCACCCTAAGATGGCCCGACCAACGTTCCCTTCGACGCCATGATTGGGCAGACAATTTCTCACTACCGGATTCTTGAAAAGCTCGGCGGCGGGGGAATGGGAGTTGTCTACAAGGCTGAAGACACTACTCTGGGACGTTTTGTAGCGCTGAAGTTCCTTCCCGACGAGGCCTCGCAGGATTCCCAGGCGCTGGAGCGCTTTCGCCGCGAGGCGCGCGCTGCCTCCGCACTTAACCATCCCAATATTTGCACGATCCATGAAATTGGCCAGCACGACGGAAAGCTCTTCCTTGTCATGGAATGCCTCAGCGGGCAGACGCTAAAGCACCTCATCAATGGCAGTCCGCTGGAGTTGGAGCTGTTGCTTAATCTTGGCATCGAAACGGCCGATGCACTGGATGCCGCCCACGCCAAGGGCATTGTCCATCGGGACATCAAGCCCGCGAATATTTTTGTGACTGATCGCGGACATGCCAAGGTCCTCGACTTTGGTCTGGCTAAGGTAGCGCGTGCCAGCAAGGCTAGTAGTGGCGAGTCGCAGACCCGGGCGGATGTAACCAATCTCGATCTCACCAGCCCTGGAACCGCCGTAGGCACCGTGGCCTACATGTCACCGGAGCAATTGCGAGGGAAAGAACTCGATGGCCGAACTGATCTCTTTTCATTCGGCGTTGTGCTTTACGAAATGGCTACCGGGGTTGTGCCATTTCGTGGAGAGACCTCCGCGGTCATCACGGAAGCCATTCTTAACCGGACTCCGACTCCTCCCGCGCGTTTGAACTCGCAGGTTCCGGTGAAACTGGAAGAGACGATCAGCAAGGCGCTGGAAAAAGATGCCGAACTGCGCTGCCAAACTGCAGCCGAGATGCGGGCTGACCTGAAACGCCTGAAGCGCTCCATTGATTCGTCGCACACCTCGGTAGTTTCCGAAGAGTCTGGGTCTGGAGGCGCAGTCAGTGCGGCTACCAAAACAACAAAGTCCAAGGGTCGTCCGTTCTTGGCTGTGGTGGGAGTCTGCACGCTGGTGGCGTTGGCGGCGGGCATCTCTGTGGGCAAGCTACTTTTCACAAAGTCGCCCTTGCCACCGCCGGTTTATCGGCAACTGACTTTTCGCCGCGGGAGTATCCGGTCCGCGCGGTTTGCTCCGGATGGACAAACGATCCTCTACAGCGCGGCCTGGCAAGGCAGTCCAGTGGATGTGTTCACCGCGCGGCCTGAGGCTCCCGAGGCGCGATCCATGGGCCTCACCCGGACCCAGCTTGTGTCGGTGTCTTCTGCGTCCGAGATGGCCGTCCTGCTGAACAGCAAAGCTATTGGTACCTGGGTGAATATGGGCACACTGGCGCGAGCGCCGTTGGTTGGAGGCGCCCCGCGAGAAGTGCTGGAGCAAGTGCAGTGGGCCGACTGGTCCGCGGACGGCAGCGGCCTTGCCGTGGTGCGCGATCTAGGTGGCCGCAATCGGCTCGAATACCCGATTGGAAAACCGTTGTACGAGAGTGGTGGCTGGATCGGCCACCCGCGTGTTTCTCCGAAGGGAGACCAGATCGCATTCATTGACCACCCAGTGCAGGGTGACGACAGCGGTTCGTTGGCGCTGGTCGATCTCGCGGGAAATAAGAAATCACTGTCTGGCGAATGGTTCACCATTCAAGGTCTCGCCTGGTCGCCTGACGGCAAGGAGATCTGGTTCACCGCCAGCAAATCAGGTGTCGACCGGACACTGTACGCGGTCACATTGGATGGCAAGGAGCGCATGGTATTGCGCCTGCCGGGCGCGGTCATGATCTTCGATATCTTCAAGGACGGCCGGGTACTGTTGATGCGCGCCAGTTGGCGGCGTGAATTGATCGGCATGACCGCTGACGACGCCAAACAGCACGATCTCTCTTGGCTGGACTACACCTATCCCGCAGACTTATCTGGAGATGGCAAAACTCTGCTCTTCGACGAGGAGGGCGGTGGTGGCTCTTTGGACTACTCGAAGTCCGGAGGGCTGTCCTATGCCGTCTACGTTCGCAAGACCGATGGCGCGCCGGCTGTCCTGCTGGGTGAAGGTGGAGCGGTGGCCTTGTCGCCCAACGGAAAATCGGTGATTGCCTCGACCCAGGATTCGCCGTCCCAGCTCAAGCTGTTGACCACGGGCGCCGGCGAAGCCAAGGACCTGACCAAGGGCAATATCAACCATTCGTGGGCCCACTGGTTTCCCGACGGGAAGCGTATCCTGTTTTCGGGCAATGAGCCAGACAAGGGTGTGAAGCTTTACGTCTACGAGCTGGCCTCGGGAAAAAGCCAGCCCATCACGCCGGAAGGGGTGAACGGAACTGCGTTTGTTATCTCTCCCGACTCGCAGTGGGTGGCCGGGATCGGTCCAGACCAGAAGGGATATCTCTATCCGGTCGCCGGCGGAGAGCCGCGGATCATTGCCGGCCTCAATCCTGGAGAGCAGCCGATTACCTTCAGCACGGATAGCAGCTCACTCTACGTTTACCAACCGGGCGAGTTACCGGCACGGGTCGATCGTCTCGATGTGCAAACTGGGCAACGCACCGTCTGGAAGCAGCTTATGCCTTCCGATCCTGCTGGGGTTGAGACCATTGGTCCCATACTGATGACTCCCGACGCCAAGACGTGCGTCTTCGGATATCACCGCATGCTCGCCGACCTCTATTTGGTCGAAGGACTGAAGTAACGTATTTTAGAGTGACGGCTGCATGCCGGTTGGCGAAGTCGATCGACCTGTCTCACAAATATAAAGCTTGTCATTCCGAGCGGAGCGAGGAATCCCTATTCCTAGCAAGAAATTAAGAAGGTAGGGATGCTTCGACTTATCTGGCCTCCCGCAAGCGGGAGGCCAGATCCGCTCAGCATGACAAAGCAAATGTCGTCTGGGGTCGTCGTGGAAGGGCACCGCTTCCAGAAGCCTGCCTTGAGCGAAGTCGAAGGGTGCCGTCGGGATTCCAGAAACTTCCGGCTTTAGCCGCTGGGGTGTGCCGCGGCCTCCTCATTACATCTGCGCGTAAATCGCCCGCCCATAAGCCAGTATATCCAGCGCCGAGTTCTTCTCGGCTTCAGTATTCCAATCCTTGTTGGTTTTGACCTCTTTGATCAGCCGGTCAATCCAGGCGATGAAGTAAGCTGCATCTTCAGTTGGCTTCGCCGTAGAACCTGCGACCGTAATGTAAATAGGGCTGGTGGTCGCATAGGGATACGCCTCCAGTATTGGGTATTCGGCTTTTTCGCTCCAGGCTCGCAGAAGACACCACCCGCTGCGGGAAATTGGAACAGTGTCTTCCACGTTCATGCTCGCACGATCTCCTTTCAGATCGCGCACCACCTGCCCGTTACAGACAATTTGCAGATGATCAACGGGAACAAATGAGCGCATCCAGGCGGTGAACTTTACTTTGTTCTCGCCCGCGGGTAGCCGCACTTCGTCGCCGATCTGGTGGCCGCCGAGTGTGAAACCGAGCAACGGACCGTTGCTGGCGAAGGTGCGACCGTGTTTCAGAGAATCCAACCACAAGTTGATGTTGAGAGCTCCGGCGGGAACACTGGCGTAAACGCGATTCAGACCCACTGGCCCGCGCAGGGAGGCGTAATTGGCCATTGCATCCGTACCCGCCGCGGCGGGCAGATGAAACCCGCAATTCAGCAGCCGGTACCAGATTTCGGCCGTCAATTTATGATCGGAGAATCCCATCACTTCCATGTAGTCCACCTTCCCCAGAGCGACGTCGATTGGCAGTTCGCGCGCGTCGGCGAAGGGATCGTTTAGGGTTTCGAACGGATGGGCGTATCCCACCAATGCCTGCTGCTCATGCGCCAGGTCCGCCACGATGGCATTTGCGGGGAAAAGACTTGCGGCGGCAGTATTGGGATAACCGGCGTACCCAGGAATCAGGAACGTTCGTGTGAGGTTGAGCAGTCCTAAGTGTCCCCAGTAGCTAGTGTGAAATTCCTGGCCGTGAAGCAGCAGGTTGGTGGCAGTCGATGCTACATCTGGTTTGTTGCTGAAATATGCAATGTCGGGAATGCGCTGTTCTTTGTTGACGATCAGGTCCTCCACGATAGGAAGATTCTCGGCTATCGCTTGGGCCACAAGGTTCTTGGGCGTATTGCGGTAGGAGCCGCCGTAGTTCATGTGGACGTGCACGTCTCCACTTACCCACTGAGCGCGCGCGTCCCGCGGGAGATTCAGTGGCTGCAGATATACCGTCAGGGTTGAATGTCGGCCCGCGGCGATCAGCACACTTTTCTTTTCAAAGCGGTATTCGAAGCCTTTCGTGACTTCCACGTTTATTTGCCCCGCGGGAACGGTTAGCTCATTGACGCCGGCAGAATGAAAGTAATGAGCCTCGAAGGGACGCTCGGCGCGGACAAACTTGTCATCAGCGTGCATCCATGCGGAATCGGGGGCGTAGGCGCGACCGTCTTCCCCAGTAACGAAGATCCTGGCGGGCGTCGGGTGTCCGGCGGTATTCAGCACGGAGATGGTGAGTTGACCGATCGCTTTCAGATAGTGTCTTTCTCTGGCTGCGACCTCGGTCTGTGCTCCGCCAAGAACTTCCTGCGTCCAAAGCGAAGTGTTCCCACTGCGGTTAGAAGTGAAGGCGATCCGCTTTCCATCCGGGGACCAGCGTGGAGTCACATTGTCGAAGTCACCGTAAGAAAGAGGGAAAGCATCGCCGCCCTGAGCAGGCATCACCCACAATTGGTGCCATTGCTGTCCCAGGTAAGATGCGTACAGGATCCGCTTTCCGTCCGGCGAGAAATCCGGTCGCGCCTTCCAAGCCGTCTCTTCGTAGTGGATCTCGTGGGCTTCGGCCCCAGGCTGGGCTTTCATCCGCCAGAAACCACCGGTACCGTAAACGTGACCGCGGTTGGAAACAAAAAGGATTTCAGATCCATCCGGCGACCACGCTGGACTGATCTCGTGGTCAAACGGGCTGTAGTAATAACGCGGCAGATCAGTGCGGGTTTCGCCCGTCAGGCGCTGTACATTCTTGAGCTCGCCGGCGCTAAATTGCCCCACAAAGATGTGGAAATGGCCCTTATACGATGTGGAAACGAAGGCGATGCGCTTTCCGTCGGGCGAAAATCGAGGTTCCACGTTAGCCGCTCCGCCCCAGGTAAGCTCCCGCGTTCGCTTACTCTCGAGGTCGACGGCCCATAGTTCAATCGCATCTTTGGCATACGATGCATAAACCACCCAGCGCCCATCGGATGAACAATCGGGTTGATAGTCATAGCCTGGACCAGCAGTCAGTTGCTCGGCCGCAGTTGACTCCACTTTCTGGCGCCACAATGAGCCCGCCATCGAATAGACCAACGAGCGGGAGTCCGTTGTCCAAGCCACCGAGCTTGGGCCCGTCGTGAGTTGGGGCAGGTACATTTCGCGGTAGTAATAAGAATGAGGTAAGTCGATCTGCTTTAGCACCGGTTCGCGCTGCGCCAATAGAAAGAGAGGACTCGCTATAAGAACGACCAGCAGACGACTCCAGGTTTGAGGGAACAAAGCTCCTCCTCCTTATTTTCGACCGAACGGCGGGATTATATCGTGTGACACAGGCGGCCTCGGGCGAGTTTAACGCGGCACAATCGGCAAGATGATCCGGGAGGGATGCTCTGCGTCGTGGTAGATGCGGATATTGGCCTTCTGCATCTTTGCCGAAACGCTTTCCAGTTCTCCGGTCTGCAGATTGCGTGAGAAGTTGGGAAAGAACGTTGCTGAAATCTGCGCCCGAATGCGATGACCCTTCTGAAAAACATTGCTGGTAATCAAATTGGTCAAATTGAGCTCGTAAATCTGTCCGGGAGTGAGCAGTTGTCGCCCTCGCTGCAGATCGCGATAGCTGGCGCGTAGGACATCCAACCCGGGACTCATCAGATTAAGGGCGGTTCCGTCTGGGGCGACATCGAGCAGGCGCACCCAGAGATCGGTGTCACGACAATCGCAAGAGAGATAAATCTGGGCGCGGATGAGGCCAGTCACTTCCGTATCTCGCTCAATTGGAGCTGAGTCGAAAACTAGAACATCGTCGCGTTTCGCGAGGTATTGGTAATCATGCGCTCCCGAAGTGTCATACCGATTGGTCACCGGATGGGCTGGGTCGGAAACAAATGAGCTGGGCGGAGTAGCGGTTGGCGGAGCTTCTGTCGACAGGACATGGTTATTTTCAAAATAGTAGAAGGTCGGCGTGGAAGCCGGCGGCCACACATCACTGTCACGCCACTGATTGTCTCCCATGACGAAATACCGGACCGGTTTTTGTTTCTGCACGCCATTCTCGGTGCCACGCAGATAGTGGTCTAACCAGTTCAGGATTACTTCGTCATAATTGATCGCGGCCGCCGAACCGAAGTCGCGTTCCCCCGACTTCGTAATTCCAGTTTCCTCCGAGCCGTGGGTCCAAGGTCCGAGGAGAAGATGGGTCTGAGGATCAGCTTCCCCGGCGCGCGTTTTGAGCAGTCCTGCGAAATTTGTGGCCGCGCCTTCAGGGCCGTAGTTGTCGTCATACCAAGCGGACAGATTCAACACGGCGGCATGCACTCGGTCATAGCGTTTGCGCAACTCGCACCAGTCCCACCAAGGATCATCGGCCGGATGACTGAGCCAGTCGTAATAATAAGGAGCGAGGCCACGCAATTCTTCCAGCTGATTCAACGGCAACGTGTTTTGCATCCTCGGTCCGACTTTAGCCCAGGCCGCGATCGCCTCGTCGTAAGTTTTCGGCCCGAATAGATTGTTCTTCACTCGCACATCCGGGGCCATGTTGTCCCAGATCCATTCCATCCACGACATGTCCCAGACCCCGCCGGCATAGAAGAAATTCTGGGGAGTGGAGAAGGTCATCGCCGGTACCATCGCCTTGAGATGCGGCGGATTCTCAACCGCGGCCAACCACTGCGCGGCCCCAGGATAGGAAAGGCCAAAAGTTCCAACGACTCCATTCGACCAGGCCTGGCGTGCGGCCCATTCGATGGTGTCATAACCATCGCGGCCTTCGTTCTGGTAAGGCCGGAACTCACCACCCGAGGCGAACCGCCCGCGCACGTCTTCTACAACCAGCGCGTATCCACGCTCGAGCGCGTGCCGGAACGTCGGGTAGTCCTTCAGCGCAAACTCTTTTCCATACGGTGTTCTGTAGACGAGTACAGGGAAACGGCCTTGACCTTTCGGACGCAGAACATCCGCCCTCAGTACGACGCCGTCTCGCATGGGAACGGCAACATCATTCTCGGTGAGGAAACCGGTGGTCTGCGGAGAGGATTGCTGAGCGAGAGAGGACAGACCGATTCCACCAAATAGAACTATAAGGAGAAGGGATTGTTGTTTCATCGACGGCGTAGCCTAGCAGCTTTGCCGAAGGCAAGACAAGAATCAAGCCGTGGAAACTTCAGGGCTGGACCGTCGGCGTACCCACATCCAATTGAGAAAAGCGGCGAGAATCGTGGCCACCAGAATCAGCGATCCGATCCGGTTCACCTGACGGCCAGATTGCAAAGAATATCCGATGATCAGCACCACGCAGAAGCTGGTGCCCAAAACGGAGAAGAAGATTCCCCAGGGCAGCCGAAACCAAGCTGCGCCAGGTTGTTTCCGTCGCAAGACAGGGACCGCCGCGCACACCAAACCATAGCAAAACAATCTGGCCACGGCAGACAGCAAGACATTCCACGAAAAGCTGCCCAAGAGCGCCAGTAGCCAGGTGAGCGAGGCAAAAACAAGAATGGAAAAGTATGGCGTATGGAAACGAGAGTGGACCGAGGCAAAGAGGGAAGGGAAATCCCCACGTTCGCCCAGGGCAAATGTAATGCGGGGAACCGCGAGCATGTTGGCGCTGAGATATCCATAAACTGAAATCAACGCTCCGATAGCAATCAGAGGTGGACCCGCACGGCCGATAACAAGTCTCGCGACATCGGCCAGTGGACGTTCGCTATGTACGGGATCGACTAAAGTCCTCACCACTACCAACTGGATCGCCGCATAAAGCAATGTGCATGTGATCAGAGCGGCGAAAAGAGCCAAGGCTGCATCCCGACGAGGATTCTTAGCCTCGCTCATTGGAGCGATGCCACCCTCGAAACCCCCATAGGAAAACATGAGCAGGAGAATTGCTTTGAGCCAGGCGCTTGCGCCGGCTGAGAAAGGAACAGGCTGAACCAGCGGGTGGCCCGCCATCAGGTATGCAATACCCGCAATGGCGATAAAAACCAGCGGAGCGAGCTTGGCCGCGGTGAAAATGTTGCTGACTCGGGCCGCGCTGCGAACCCCGCGCACATTGATCACGGCAAGCACGCCGATCAGCAGTGTGAGAATGAACAAACGCGGAAGAGGTTGCGTGGCTGCAGGCCAAAACTGTCCCAGATAAATGACGAATAAGTTGGCATTGGCGGCCGGCGCCGTCAACCGTACCAGCCAAAGCATCCAGCCGACTTGGATTCCCCAAAAGCGGCCGAAAGCAACCTCCGTATAGAGATACGGTCCACCCGCCTCAGTAAATTGTGACGCGACTTCGGCAAAGCAGGCCATGATGACACCCACCATGGCCCCCACAGCGAGGACGGCCCAGGTGCTCGCTGTGCCTATCAAACCTGCAATCTCAGAAGGCAGCTTGAAAATTCCGCTGCCCACGATGGAATTAATTATGAGCGCAGTCAGGCTCCAGCGCCCGATGGCGCGCACCAATCCGGTATGGCCGGTTTGAGTCACTGCGCGTTTGTATCACAGGATGCCCCTAGGCGATGCTGGCGGTTCATTGGTTGATGGAACGCATACGAAAGTAACGGCACGAATTACGAAAGCGCATGCACATGGGACATCTGTTCTCTTCGCTCTGCGAATGAGATGTTGAGTTGTCTTTCGCTGCTGGGAACACACGACCCATGGCAAAAAGCGAGTACCTGGACGACGTTCACATTCGCATTCTGCGTGTAACGGAAGACCTGCGTGCCATCCAGCGTGAACTCAATTGCGCCGCCATGGAGGCGCCTGGAGATCCGGAGTTGATGGAAGCTCTGAGCCAGCTACCAGAAATGGACGCGCTTCAGGTCCTGAAGTCAGCTCTAGACCAGATGCGTCACTTCCTGTGGTTCTACATGCAGGTTATGACCAACGAGTCCGAGAGCGGAGAAAGACTGCGGCAAAGTCTCCGCCAAAAACCTGCTGAAGATGCCGTCTCCAACCCACGAGCATCAATGCTGGAAAAATTCAAATACGCGGCTGACACAGCCATGTTGCGATATCTTTCGGACGGCAAGAACCGCAAACCCAACTAACTCCGCCTCGAAGGCAACTACTCCAGCGTCACCGACTTCACCAGATTCCGTGGACGATCTACATCAAGTCCTTTCCTGACGGTCATGTAGTAAGCGAAGAGTTGCAGCGGCACGATCTCCAAAATTGGCGACAGCAACTCCGGCGCTTGCGGAACGAAAATAGTATGGTCGGCCAGTCCGGGCATGTCTTTGTCCCCTTCCGAAGCAATTGCGATCACGCGGGCGGACTGCTGCTTGAAACCTCTGATATTGGCCACGCTTTTCTCATAACGCAGCACCGAGCCGGGATCGTTGCGATCGCAGGTCGCAATAATGACTACGGGCAGGTTCTCATCAATCAAGGCATTCGGCCCATGCTTAGTCTCGCCGGTGGGATAACCTTCGGCGTGGATGTAGGAGACCTCCTTCAATTTGAGCGCGCCGTCCATCGCAATTGGATAATGAATGG
>JABCYV010000043.1 GCA_013290025.1 Acidobacteriota bacterium | reverse complement strand
GCAGTGATGTTTGAAGCTTACCCGCACTAATCGCCCGTTCGGCTTGACCATAAAATTTACTCGGTGCATTAAAAACAGCCGTCAGCACCAGCTGTCAGCTTTCAGTTCGAAACTGTTCGAAAGCTGCGGCGTCCTCAGAGACTTGTCAGAAACTGGACGAGACTGAGAGCAAGTGACTGACGACTGTGCGCCGACGAAAAGCCGATGTAGTGAATAGTTGCTAGTAATTAGTGACTAGTCAAAACCAATCTATTCAGTTGTGAGGCATTGTCCTCGCGATCTTTGAAAGCCAGCTCTCAGCTGTCAGCTCTCAGCCTAAGAACTGAGAGGGCGGTTGCGGGCGCTTACAAGTTTGCCGGGCATCGGCCGCGTAAGTCAGCACAGCACTTGCTGAAAGCTGACGGCTGATAGCTGACGGCTCCGACTTGTCGGTGATCTTACCGCGGGGGTTCCACCCGTTCCCATCCCGAACACGGAAGTTAAGCCCCGCAGGGCCGATTGTACTGCACGCGAAAGTGTGTGGGAGAGTAGGTCGTTGCCGGCATTAATAAAGGCCGATCATGGAAACATGGTCGGCCTTTTCCTTTTAGTCCAGTACGCGAGGTCAAACGATGAGTTTCGACGACAGTGATCCGCTGCATGCCTATACACGCGAGATCAACAGCTTCAAACCGCTAACCAAGAGTAAAGAGGACGAACTGTTTCAGCACGTCCGAGCCCGTGATAATGAGGCGGAATCAGCAACTCGGCGACTGATTGAAGCGAACCTGCAGTTAGTTGTCTCTATCGCGAAACGGCATTCTTCCGCCAAGATTGACCAACTTGAGCTGATCCAGAAGGGCAATGAAGGCCTCCTCCGCGCTCTGAATACGTTCTCAGCTAGCTTCAAAGGGAGCTTCTCGGATCACGCCGCTATTTGCGTCGAGAGTGCCATCACAGAAGCCGTAGCCGAGTCGGAATCCAAACAATAGCTCCGCCTTCCCGCAGGCAGTGTTCCAGAATCAAATCTCGCGCCGCTTCGGGCAGACCGGCCCGCCCACCAGTGTAGAAAGTAACGAATAGGTCAGCATCGGCTTTGTGCAAATGTGGAAGCCGCCTTCGATAACGATACTTGGATAGCGGCGATGCCTTGGTAGACATGGAATGAGTTGGGGTGTGGGGCGGGCGCCCCGCCCGCCATCCTCCGATTCAGAGTTACTGGTTCCCGGATTCCCTCTCAGTGACAAATGAACAAGTTCGACCGCCGAGGTGTCCCTTCCGCGGGCGAGGGCGCCCGCGCCACACGTGTGTGGGAGTCCTTCGGCTTCGCTCAGGATAAAATCCGGTCGTTGCCGGCATAAATAAAGGCGACCAACAGAAATGTTGGTAGCCTTTTCCTTTGGTAACTACGATTATTGAATATTGGGCTATACAATTTTCTCGTGCCAGGACTGTTTAGAAAGGCCGTGAAGCCGAGCAAGTCGATGGTTGCTTTTGCGCTCGCCATTGCGGTGGCTTCGAATCTTGAATTCATTCACACGGTGTGGCTGGACGTCTACGTGAATGGTCATCGTGTAAACTTCGCCACGTTGCCTCTGTATTGGCTCCTTTGGAACCTGTTGCCGCTTACGATCTTCGGAATAGGCAGGAGGCTGCGCAAACAGGGCAGGTGAGCAACCGAGTTCCATTCTGGCTACGGATCCTTCGCAAAGAATGCTCAGGATTTCGGCAGAAGGCTCCCGCGCGCAAAGGACGCGCGCTCACGCCTTCTGGGCGCCTCAACTCTACGGATTCGCAGGCGGGCTCAATAACTCACAATGCTCGACGCACTCTACTGTGTTGGCCTCGACAGTGGCTTTCTTGTGGCCGGAAAAATCGATGTCGGGGAGGATCAGCAGCGTTTGCGGGCCATTGGCGACGTTAAAAGTGCAGTTGAAGCTCATGGACTGGACGCCACGTTCCTTGCAGCCGGTTTGGTCGAGAGCGTCGGTGAGGGTTACGGTCTTGTCGTAGACCTGATCGGCAAGATGCGATGGCAGCAGAGCGACCGTCAGCGGGATGGGTGACTTGATCTTCACGCTGAGTTCCTGGCCGTCGTGGTCTGGAGTCATCAGACTGTAGACCTTGGGTGCCGGCGTGATCTGGTATTTTTCGTCGAGGATGCGTCGCCAGTGGAACTCAGGCTGAAGGTAATTGTAGTACTGGATGTGAAGATCGTTGGGGGAAATGAATTGCCGCGCTCCGGGTCCGAGGATGGCGCCGATGGCGGCGAGGGCGGGCTTCTCGGGCTTGCGCTCATCGCGGAAGGTAATGATCATCGGGCGTTCGGAGGGAAGACGACACTCGTAAATCGCGCTGGTGACATGCTCCTTCACGCAGAGGAAGCTGAAATTCGCAGGGGCTCCGGGGTCCCGCACGGCGGCATTCCATTCGTCGGCCCAAGCCATGGCGACGGTGACCGGGTATCTGGAGTCGATCTGCACGTGCATGCCGCCGCCCCCGACAGCGGGATGGTAGACGCGGCCGGCGTGCAGGCTGGCGGGCTCCAAAGGGATCGTCTCACTGTCGGCAGCACGCCAGTAGAAATCGCGATCTTGCGCATATGAGTTCGCGACGAAGGCGCAGAACAGCAGCGTGGCGAAAATGAAAAAGCTCCTCATACTAGAAGTATTTGCTGGGTCCAGCTCGTACCCTAGCGAATTCGCGAGGACAGGATTACTAAGGTACCAAGTGCCCGTGGAAGGAGAGGATGGTGCGCGCAAAGAACGGGCCCTCACTTGGCTTGCGTGGCGCGGGCGCCCTCGCCCGCGAATGCTTCCATCAAAACCTAAACTCTGGGCCAACCCACAGCCACCGATAATCCTCAGGCTTCCGAACCAATCCCGCTCTCACCGGATTCTGCCTGATGTATTCGCATTTCTCTCTCAAACTCTCATCCGACCGCAGCACATGATCGAACGATTCTTCCCTCCCAAACTAGACCCGAGTTATCGAGAAGCTTGTTGATGCGATGAGCCGTCGCGCCCTTTAGGCATTGCAGGATGTCCACGAGCGCAAACGGCCAACCGCTCTTATCCCGAAGAGATGACAAGAGAATATGAACGTGGTCGGGCATGACCACAACTGCATATAAATAAATTCTGGGTTTTGGTGTGGCGCGGGCGCCCTCGCCCGCGAGAGGCTGAAGACCACCTTCCCGCAAACAGTATTCAAGAACAAGATCGCGGGCCCGCTCCTGCAAGACCAGACGCCCGCTAGTACAGAAAGTGACGAACACCGCCGCATCAGCTTTCTGCAAGTGCGGAAGCCGCCTTCGATAATGATATTTCGACAGAGGCGATGCTTTAGCGGGCATGGTGTGGGCCGGCCGCCCTCGGCCGCCATCCTAAATTCCAGAATTACTCACCCCTGAGTTTCCCGTCAGTGATGAATGAACATGCCGACAAATCTGCTTCTAAAATGGGATCTCCAGCGCCGAGGTGTTCCCTTTCGCGGGCGAGGGCGCCCGCGCCACACGCGTGTGGGAGTCCTTCGGCTTCGCTCAGGATAAAATCCGGTCGTTGCCGGCATAAATAAAGGCCACGTTCAGAAATGAGCGTGGCCTTTTCCTTTTCCCTGCGGGACCTTAAGGGTCTCCTAAAGACAGGTCAGAGACCGAGCTTTTTATCCGCCGCTTCTCTCACCAGCAGGTTCTTCGCTTGAATGTCGCCGTGGCTTGCTTCTCTGGCGGTTTGAACCGAGGTTTCAGCCAGTTCCTGTCGAACTGTGGCGGCGGCGCTTAGGGTGACGGTATCCGTCGCCGCGGGCGGAGGTGTCGGCTGTAGCGATGGTTGACGTGCTGCCGTCGACTGATCCGCGGCTTGAGCAGGGGTCGCGTGGGGAATCGGGGTGATCATCGTAGGACCCTCCTGCTTCCTCTAACGGCAGATAAGCGCACAGACTTTAATCACGAATCCGCGGAACCGATCGTACTGCACGCGAAAGTGTGTGGGAGAAGGCTCCTTCGACTCCGCTGCGCTTCGCGCAGGTTTTCGGCGCGCGGCTCAGACGCCGCGCAAACGTCTAAAGTTGCCGCCATAAATAAAGGCCAGGTTCAGAAATGAGCGTGGGCCTTTTCCGTTTGGGCGCTAAGAATGCCGATGAATTCGATTAGTTGACTATTTCTGAGCAACGCTGCTTCAATGGCAGCGAGGGCGATCGGTTCACAGATTACGCCGGCCGATATCCTGGCATCACAAGGTTCATGCTGCACCTGACCTCGCGGGGGAAACTATACCTAAGGGGATTCCTATGGCCAAGGTTCGGATGTCCGCACTCGTGTTGAGCGCGTGTCTGGCGGTCGCGTCATTTCAGGCGCCTCTATGGGCACAAGCGCCAACCTTCACTGTGCTGTATTCGTTTACCGGTGGGGCCGACGGAGCCAACCCGTCTACTGCAATAATAGTTAGGGATGCACGAGGCAACCTCTACGGCACAACCCAGTTTGGCGCCGATATAACCTGCAACGTTTCTCTTCATCCCGGCTGCGGAAGTGTGTTTCGGCTGGATACCGCCGGGAACTTGACTGTGCTTCATACCTTCGAGGGAGGGGCCCAAGGATTGGCTTCCTCGGGATTGGTCCGAGACGGGAACGGCAACCTATATGGCACGGCGGGCGGCGGTCTCGGACACGGATTCGTGTTCGAAGTTGCCAAGAATCGCGCGTACACCGAGTTGTACAAGTTCGAGGGTAGCCCCGACGGAGATTTGCCCACGGGAAGCTTGTCCCGCGACGCGGCTGGGAATTTGTACGGCATGACCCTCTTGGGAGGTGGCAGCAATGATCCGATGTGCCCTAACGGCCAAGGTTGTGGAACGGTTTTTGAGCTGGGACCGACCGGCCGCTACGAAGTGTTGTACTCCTTCCGCAACAATGCGGACGGAGCGGAGCCGAACAGTTTGATTCGCGACAGCGCGGGCAACCTTTTTGGCGTCACTTCCCAAGGCGGCAAGGGGTGCGTGCCGGTTTCGGGGTGCGGAACAATCTTCAAACTTCATACGTCCGGCAAGAAGACCGTGCTTCACAGTTTCACCGGTGGAAAAGATGGCAGCACCCCCTCCGGCGGTCTGGTACTGGACTCGGCGGGCAATCTCTACGGCATTGCTTCCGCCGGCGGCGATCTGGCATGCCCGTATAACGGCGGGGCAGGTTGCGGTGTTGTGTTCAAACTCGACACCAAGGGCGTGGAGAGAGTTATGCACGCCTTCCATGGCGGTCCCGATGGAAACGTTCCTGTCTCCGTAACTCTCGATGCAGCAGGAAACCTATATGGGACCACCCAATCGGGCCCATATAAGAATACTTGCGGAACCGTTTTCAAGCTGGACGCCCTAGGCAAACTAACCAACTTGCACAATATTGCAGGGGGAGCAGAGGGGTGCGGTCCGGTCGGCTCTCTAGTTCGGGACGCAGCAGGCAACCTCTATGGTGCCACCGTGTTGGGTGGTTATTTTGGTAATCCCAACATCTGCCCACACGGCTGTGGAACGGTGTTTAAGATTAAACCTTAAGCTTCGAGCACTTCCGTACTCGCGAAGGTCG
Organism: Acidobacteriota bacterium; assembly: GCA_013290025.1. Lineage (GTDB taxonomy): Bacteria > Acidobacteriota > Terriglobia > Terriglobales > Acidobacteriaceae > JABCYV01. The sequence continues at coordinate 21,607 of JABCYV010000043.1, read as the reverse complement.
CTTTTGCCGGAGCCTTGTTTGGCTTTAAGGTGTGGCGCAGACAGGTGTGCCCGCCCTACACCGAATCACGCTGCCTCTGGCACCGGCAGAGGATTGCGTGTCGCGAATTGCCTTTGATGCCAGTAGGGATACACGGGGGTTACTTCGCTCGCGGCATCGAGGCGTGCTATCTGTTCCGGACTGAGCTTCCATCCGACCGCGCCAAGATTTTGACGAAGCTGTTCTTCGTTGCGCGCGCCGATGATAACGTTGGCCACCGTGGGGCGCTGCAAGAGCCAGTTCAGCGCGACTTGCGGGACCGTCTTCCCTGTCTCGCGCGCCACTTCATCCAACGCCTCGACAACCTTGTAGAGATAATCATCTGCGACCGGCGGACCTTGTTCAGCAGTGGTGTGCAGCCGGCTGACTTTTGGCAGAGGCTGACTTCGCCGAATTTTGCCAGTCAGTCGGCCCCATCCCAGAGGACTCCAGACGATGGTGCCGACTTTCTGATCAAGTGCCAGGGGCATGAGTTCCCATTCATACTCCCGCCCGACGAGCGAATAATAGGCCTGATGCGCGACGTAACGCGCCCATCCATATCTCTCGGAAACCGCCAGCGACTTCATCAGATGCCATCCGGAGAAATTCGAGCAGGCTATGTAGCGGACTTTGCCGCTTTGCACGAGCGTGTCGAGCGTCTTGAGGGTTTCTTCCACCGGTGTAAGGGCGTCAAAGCCATGCATGTGATAGACGTCGATATAGTCGGTGTTCAGGCGGCGAAGGCTGGCCTCGCACGCCTGAAGCAGATGATGGCGGGAAGAACCGAGATCATTCGGCCCGTCGCCCATCGGGAAAGTTGTTTTGGTAGAGATAAGAACCGCGCTGCGGCGATCGGCAATCGCTTTACCCAGGATTTCCTCTGACGCGCCTTGCGAATATACATCAGCGGTGTCGAAGAAATTAACTCCCGCGTCGAGGCAGATATCCACCAGGCGAGTGGCTTCCTTCACGTCGCTGTTACCCCAGGCTCGAAAGAACTCGCCGCGTCCGCCAAATGTGCCAGTGCCAAAGCTTAGAACTGGAACCTTTAATCCAGAATAGCCGAGCGGTCGAAATTCCATAATGGTCATAGATGTCCATGGCAAGGCGGGGGATGCAACGTTCCGGACGCAGGGCGAAGAGCAGAGAATCCTAGAACATCCCTTAGGGCCATGCGAACGAGGCCGACGGGAGTTCCCTGGTTAGTCATTTGGCGAGCACAATCTCGAACACGATCTCAACCACGTCCTTCACTCGGACTGTGCCACCGGCGATTTTTACTGGGGTGATTCCGAACTCGGTCTGCTTCAACTTTACATTGCCCGAATATCTCCCTTCGGAGAAAACGACGGGCAGTTCGATCGCCTGCGTAACGCCGTGCAGCGTGAGATTGCCGCGCGCGAGGTAGCGATTGGCGCCGGTGCTTTCGACCGAGGTTGAGACGAACGAAATCTCCGGGAAGCGGGTTATGTCTAGGACTTTGTCGCTTTTCATGGTGTGGTCGATGTCGGAGCGCTCGGAATCGCTGATGTCCGGGTCGAGGACTTTCATCTCCTGAGAATGAAATTTGAGTTCGACGGTGCGTTTTTCGAGATCGAGGTGTCCGGAAGCGAGCGGGGCAGAGATGATGTGGTTGTGCGCAAAGGCGGAGAACAGGCCGGATTTTTCCACGTGCACCGTGATCTTGGAAGCGGCGCCGTCGATGTCCGCAGCGTGCGCCATTGTGGAGCTAAGTGCAAGCAACAGTGTGGCGAGTATGGGGCTTCTCATAGGCTTCCTCGCGCCAGAGGCAATCGGCTAATCAAAGTATATAAATAAACGCCGCGCTCAGACCGGATGTGGCCCTTTCCTTTCAGCCTACTAGTACTGCCGTAACTTGAGGGCAAATCTGGCACTGCATATCCTTGAGCCAGCCTAAGTATCTGAGACCGGCCGCCGGACTGCCGAACGACTGGCAAAGCGTCTCACACGAAAGGGAGAAGATGCGTTTGCTTAGAATTCTAGCTTTGGTTGTCTGCCTGACAGGTCTGCCTGCGTTGGCGCAGGAGCCAGCAGCAACTCCATCGACTACCGACGCCAAGCCGTCCACGGCCACGGTTTACGTTTATCGCTATAAGCAGTTTGTGGGTAGTGCCCTGGCGCCTTCGGTTTGGTGCGATGAAACGGAGCTTGCCCGCGCGGAGAACGGCCGCTACTTTTCGGTGAAACTCGATCCGGGCAAACATAGCTTCCGTTCCAATGATAAGCAGTCCGGAATCGAATTGGACATGAAGGCCGGGCGAGAATACTTTCTCCGAGTGGAGATCGCAACCGGCTTCGCGAAAGGACATGGCCGCCTTGTTCTCATGTCCCCCGAACAGGGAATCTATGAGCTGAAGTCATCGAAGCTAAAGCCGCTGGATCCGAGCAAGGTGGTTGACAAGGCCAGAGTCTCGGTTGAGGAGGCGAGTCCGGAACCGCCAGTGGCGACGTCAAAAGCACCTGCCACAGTCGCGGCGCCGCCCGTAGTGCAGTCGTCGAGCTCGCAACACACGGTAACCGGTGAAACGGTCAGCGGTGGCGATGGCGCGTTGATTCCGGCGAGCCAGACCGGAGAGCAGACTTCCGTCGCCGAAGCCGCCCGTCGCGCCCGGGAGAAAAAGTAACCGCCGAAATAGACCTACCGCCAGCTCGTTAGGCGCCGATCAAGCGCCTTTCTTTACTTCGTGAATCTTTGCTGCTGGCTGGTAGGTTCCAGGAACTGATCGGGATGCAATGGCCAGACGGTTCCACGCATTGATGGCCGCCACGGCCAGGGTCAGATCGGCCAATTCTTTCTCGCTGAAATGCTGGCGAACGTCTTCGTAGACCTTATCCGGCACGTGGCCGTCGGTGATGCGAGTGACGGCCTCGGTCCAGGCCAAGGCCGCGCGTTCGCGCTCGGTATAGTACGGCGCCTCGCGCCAGGCATCGAGTCCGTACAGACGCTGTTCGTCTTCTCCGATCGCCCGGAGATCTTTCCAATGCATGTCGATGCAATAGGCACAGCCGTTGATTTGCGACGCCCGCAATTTTATGAGATGAAGAAGACCAAGTTCGACGCCGGATTCATGAAGATACGTTTCCAGTCCAAGCATGGCTTTGTAGCCGCCCGGGGCAACTTTTGCGCCATCGATTCGTGACTGCATAAAGCCTCCATTCGGTGATTTATCTATTTCGATTCGGGCAGGTAACGATTCGATCCAGGTTTTCAAGGGAGCTTGGCATCCACAATTGGATGACACCCGCTTTTTGGATAAATTCCTTCGATGTGGCCCATAAGCTTTTTTGATAGGCGTGCAGGTGGCCTTCGCGGTAATCTAGTTGGTGCGAGCCAGCCGTAGGATCCCCACTGCAACCCCGAGCTTCACTGAAATGAAGGAGATTCATGTCGAACGAACTGCGTAATTTTCTGGCACTTTCCTATGGAGAGTTGGAAGAGCTGAATTTGCACGCCAAAGAGCAACGCATGAAGCGAGTCGCTATCCAGAAGATTCAAGAGGAGCGGCTGAAGTACTTGACCGACGAGAAGCGGATCAAGGCGGTGACCGTCCTCTTCAGCGATCTGGAAGGCCGTCTGCATATGCTCGATTACGACAAGAAGTTCCTGCTCAAGAGCTGGGACAACCTGACTTTTGACGGTTCTTCGATTCGCGGCTTCACCGCCCAGCGCGAGAGCGATCTGCGCCTCGGCATCGACTGGAGTGCGTTCTACTGGGGTCCGGCGGATGTGTTTGGGCCGGGCAAGGTGCTGGTTTTCGGCGACGTTATCGACAAGGGGGGAACACCTTACGCGGCCGACATTCGCGGCATCCTGAAGACGTATGCTGACGGACTCTACAAGAAGGAAGGGTACACACTGAACGCCGCAAACGAGATTGAGGGCTTCCTGTTCCAGGGTCCGGATGCGGAGCGCCGCTACCACGAAACCGGGAAGTTCGAATACGTCAATACCGGCGGCTACTATCACTCGCTGCCCGGCGATCCCTTACGCACATTCATTGACACTACGGCTGAAGTGCAGCGCTCGATGGGTTTCCAGAACGAGAAGGACCATCCCGAAGTGGCGCCTTCACAGTTTGAAATAAATTATGGCTACGCGGAGGTCGTGGCCGCTGCCGACCATATCCAGCTTTATAAGCTCGTCTGCCGGCAAGTGGCGACGCGAATGGGTTTTACCGCATCGTTCCTGCCCAAGCCGGTGGTGGGTGTGAACGGCAGCGGCATGCACACCAATGTATCCATCAGTAAAGGCGGCAAGAACCTTTTCTGGGATGCGAAGGGCGAAGAGAAGCTGAGCAAGATGGGCTGGGCATTCATCGATCGCATCCTTACCCATGGCAATGACATTTGCCTGCTGCTGAATCCAAGTGTGAACGCTTATCGGCGGCTCGATCCGCATTTCGAAGCGCCCAATCAGCTCAAGGCGTCGCCCGTTGATCGCGGGTCGATGATTCGTATTCCGATCGGAAACGAAAGGAGTATGCGGGTAGAGGTTCGGTCAGTCGCTCCCGATGCGAATCCTTATCTGGTGATGTACTCGATCTTCAAGACCGGCATCGATGGCGACACGGCGAAAATCAAGAACCTTCGCCAGGCCGAGCGTTACTTGCCGGACAATATCTACGACGCGCTGGCGAACTTCCGCAAGGCCGAATGGACGACTAAGCTGCTGGGCGGGGACGTGAAAGCCCGCTACGCCGATTTGAAGCAAGCCTCCGCAGATCGCTGCTCGCGTCTGCTGGGAACCTTCGTGAAAGCTCCAGAAGTGCAATATCACCACGACGTCTACAATCAGTTCCTGTGGAATTTATTCTAGAGTGACTGCTTTCTGAATCTGTAAGAAGCGTTGAAGCAAGGGCCAGATTGAGCGACTGATCTGGCCATCTCTGTTTTGTAGGACAATTCAGCCAGTCATTCACCCGTACTCCCAGCAAACGACGCACCGGAAAACGCAGGCAGCCAAACGGGGTTAATACCTCCGTGCCGGCCTATGCACTGCCGGCTCATGCACACTGCTGGCATAATCAGATATTTATGGAGCCTGCTTCTTCACTCGTGCGTCTAGACGATCGCTGGGTTCCTAAGTCCATCCTCTGCCTGCGCGATTACAGCCTCAACAAATTTCTACACGATCTCGTTGCCGGAGTGACGGTGGGCCTGGTGGCGCTGCCGCTGGCCATGGCTTTTGCCATTGCCTCAGGGCTCACTCCGCAAGCCGGAATTTACTGCGCCGTCGTGACCGGATTTCTGATTTCAGCGCTAGGTGGATCGAAAACGCAAATCGGCGGGCCGACCGGCGCTTTCGTTGTGGTTGTCGCCGGAATCGTGGCTGCACACGGTGTGGACGGCCTGTTCATGTGCACGGTAATGGCGGGTATTCTGCTCGTGATTCTGGGCGCGACTGGCATGGGAACGGCAGTGAAGTTTATTCCGCGTCCCGTGGTTGTCGGCTTCACCAACGGTATTGCGGTACTGATTGCCAGCACTCAGCTTAAAGACTTCTTCGGACTCCACATCGACAAAGTTCCCGGCGTGTTCTGGCTGCGGATGGAGGCGATCGCGAGGAACTTTCATACTTTATCGTATGAAGCGACTATCCTTGCCGTCGGCACCGTAGTTGCAATGTTGTTGTGCCGTGCGCTTTCAAGCCGTATCCCCGGACCGATCGTGGCCATGCTTGCTGGCACGATCGCGGTGTTTGCACTCAAACTTCCGGTCGAGACCATTGGCACGCGCTTCGGCGGGATTCCGAGTGGGTTGCCGCACTTCGCACTGCCACATTTTCACAGCGACCTGATTCACGGTTTGCTGGGGCCAGCTTTTACGGTCGCGATGTTGGGAGCCATCGAATCGCTGATGTCGGCGGTCGTGGCAGATCGCATGAGCCATGATCACCACAGTCCCAACGTCGAATTAGTGGCGCAGGGCGTGGCCAACGTGGTTTCGCCCTTCTTCGGCGGACTTCCGGCTACCGGCGCCATCGCCCGGACCGCGACCAACATCCGGGCTGGTGCCAAAACACCAGTCGCGGGAATGATTCACGCTTTGACACTGGTGTGCGTTCTACTCTTTGCGGCTCCGCTCACCAACTACATTCCCATGGCAGTGCTGGCAGGAATATTGATGATCGTGGCCTACAACATGGGCGAGTGGCGTGAAATCCCGCAACTGCTCAAGCTGACCAAGACCGATATCAGCGTCTGGCTGGTGACGTTTGCGCTAACCGTGTTTGCGGATCTTACGGTGGCGGTCGAAGCCGGGATGATCCTGGCCGCCCTGCTGTTCATTGGCCGGGTGGCCAGCACCACGACCGTCTCGCAAGTCACGGACGACTATGTCCGTGATGGTCAGGTCCACATTTTGCAGGACAAAGACATTCCGTATTATGCGACTATTTTTCGCATCCACGGGCCATTTCTCTTCGGCGCCACGGACAAGATTTCAGTGGTCACGGAGAAGATGCACCAGTTGCCCCCCGTGGTGATTCTGCGCTTGCGTAACATGACAGCTATCGACGCCACTGGACTGTTCGCGCTGGAAGAAATGGCGCGTCAATTGCACGCGACCAAGCGGACACTTATTCTCTGCGGCGCGAGGGAGCAACCGGCGCGACTCATTCGTCAAGCCGAGTTCGAAGAAGTGATTGGCCACGAAAATATCTGTGACAACGCAAGCGGCCCTACGGCGCGCCGAAGACGTGTTCGAGAAGCTAGAGTCAAAGGCGGTTTTGGGCACGAAATAGGTGCCTGTGTGGCGCACTCTCTCCTGACTTCGCTCTGAGTCGGTTCTCGCCCGCAAGGGAAGGCTGCTGTTCGTGACAATAGTTTGCATCCCAGGTTGCACTCACCCGTCAGGCAGTCTATAGTCGGCGTGCCGTGGAGGAGAACGGCCGTATGAGACATCTGCTGAACTGGGCACTGAGTGCTGTGGCGGTATGGCTGGTCGCGCGCCTGGTCCCGGGCTTTCACGTGAGCGGGCCAGTGGCGGCCCTGATTGCTGCCTTGGTGATCGGGTTTGTTAATGCCACCCTCGGAGTTTTCCTGAAGATTGTCACCTTTCCTCTCACCCTGCTGACACTCGGCATTTTCTGGTTGATCATCAATGCGGCCATGCTTGAACTGGCGTCGGCGATCGTGCCCGGTTTCCGTGTAGACAACTTCAGCGCAGCTTTCTGGGGAGCGATCGTGCTCAGCCTGGTGAATATGTTTTTCCGTTGGCTGGTGGGTACGGGCACGGCGCGCCCCTGAACCAGCGATCTGACATAGCTATTCTTTCGGTGATTTGCGCGGCTTCATCGCTTGCCACTCCTTCTCCGTGAGCATCCTGCCTAAGGCGGTGAATTCGCCGGCGCCTTGGAGCCATTCGCCGCCGTCCATCGTGACGATTTCACCGTTGATGTAAGCGGAGCCGTCGCTTACCAGAAATGCGGCGAGGTCGGCCAGTTCTTCGACCCTGCCGAAGCGGTTCATGGGATTGCGTTCCCGGGCAAATTGTTCAAGTTCCGGCCGCGGCAACAGACGCGAGAATGCTCCTTCGGTGGGAATCGGCCCAGGAGCAATAGCATTCATCCGGATGCCGCGATTTCCCCATTCCACCGCGAGGCTCCTAGTAAGAGCTACCACGCCCGACTTCGAGATGGCAGACGGAACCACATAGGCCGACCCACTCGAAGCATAGCTAGCCACGATGTTCAGCATTACACCGGGATGCTGAGCTTTTAACCAGCGGCGTCCACAGGCCATCGTGACATTTATTGTGCCCATGAGCACGATTCCGATGATGGCATCGAAAGCGCCTGAGGAGAGCTCTTCCGTTCGCGCCAGAAAATTTCCTGCGGCATTGTTCACTACCACGTCCAAGCCGCCATCTTTCCAGATGGTCTCGATCATTTCCTCGACAGCTTGCAGGTTTCGCACGTCGCACGGGAAAGAATGGATTTTAGCTTTCGTGGCCACGCGTAATTCGGCTTCGGTCTCAGCCAGTACCTCTTTGCGCCGGCCGCAGATATAGACCGTGGCTCCGAGCTCGAGGAAACGACGAGCCATGCCCTTGCCTAATCCGGTGCCGCCGCCGGTGATGAGGATGCGTTTGCCCTGCAGCAGGTCAGGTTGAAACATTATGGTCCCCGGTGGCGAACGTTGGAACGAGGTTGTGATTGTAGTGCAGAGTTAGGGTTGTGGGATTGGAGTGGCAGAGAAAAAGCAGACCCGTAGGGCTACGGTGTGCACGCCACGCGAAAGCCGTAGTCTGCATAGTGGAATTCTGGAGAGATGCTCGAACGCGCGGCGCAGCGTGTCACTTTGATGTGATGGCGCCAGGAGCCTCCGCGGGACGCCCGGCGCTGACCGGTTTCGGGGCCGGGCGGGTTGCGCTCGGGAGAAATGGAATAATAGTCCGCTCGGTACCAATCGCTGCACCACTCATGTACGTTCTCGCAAATGTCGTAGAGGCCGAAGGCATTGGGCGCATACCGCGCCACCGGTTCCGGGCCTGTCTTCCAGCGGCGTTCATAATCGGGTAAGGATTCGGGTGGGGCATCGCCCCAGGGAAAAATTTTGCTTTCGGTACCGCCACGCGCGGCGCGTTCCCATTCAGCTTCCGTTGGTAAGCGATAGTGCCGGCCGCTCGCACGGCTAAGCCACTCGCAATACTTCCCCGCTTCGAACCAGGCGACTGCCACTACCGGCTGTCGAGGATGATTGAAGTTGGGGTCATGCCAGAAGGGCGGGGCTTCTGTTCCGGTGGCGTCGAGAAAACGAGCGTATTCAGTGTTCGTCACCTGGCAGGCGGCCAATAAGAATTCGTCGACCCACAAGCGGTGCACGGGCCGTTCATTGTCCTGGCCGATTTCCGAGCCCATCCAGAACCACCCGGCGGGAATTCGGACCAAGCTCGGTTCCCAGGAGCTGGATGGCGGAGCCGCAGACGAGATAGGTCGGGAAGACATCGGAGAATATCTTAATTTGTTTTTTGAGTAGCCGGGTCGCCGGCCTCACCGGCTAGATTGAGCCGACATGCAACCGGGGGTCGAGATTGCTCTCGGGATGACAGGGGGCGGCTATTCGGGCGGCTATTCGAAACCGGAGGTTCAGCGCACTTCGGCGAGTTCAGTACGCAATTTGTGGGTGGCGCGAAAAAGAGTGTTCTTGATCGTACCCTCGGTGGTATTCAGGATGCCGGCGACGGTTCGCAATCTCATCCCGTGATAGTGCTTTAATTCGAATACCATGCGCTCACGGGCGGAGAGACGAGCTAGAGCACGAACAATGCATCCCCGCAACTCGCGGCCTACCAGGCTGCGTTCCGGACTGGCGTCGGCTCGGTGATCGGGGACTCGGTCAAGCAGTTCTTCTTCCTCGCCATCCGGAGAAATGGTTGTGGTCAGGTCGCGGCCGCGGGAATTCCTCTTGCGCAGGTGATCGAGGCAGAGATTGGTAACGATGCGGTAGATCCAGGTATAGAAGGAGCACTCAAAACGAAATCGCGCCAAATTTATGTACGCGCGTAGGAACGCTTCCTGATAGATGTCCTGACCGTCTTCTTGCGAGCCCGTTAGATGAACCGCCAAGCGGAGGACGGCCCGGTCGTATTGCCGCACTAATTCTTCGAAGGCGGCAGTGTTGCCCAGTTGGGCCTCGCGGATGAGCCGGGTATCTTCCACGCGGGCGGAGCGTCCAGGTATCGCTTGGTCAGAGGGAACCATCCCGATACTGTTTAGAACCGGCCCAATGCGAATTTTGCCAGTGTCGGACATCATCATTTCACCGTTCATCCAACGAACTTATAACCAGTGCCGTGCACGGTCAGAATGAAACGAGGTTCTTCGGGTTTAAGCTCAATCTTCTGGCGCAAACGGACAATATGCGCGTCCACCGTGCGTGTGGTCGGAAAGCGATCGTAGCCCCAGACTTCTTCCAGCAAGCGATCGCGAGTCAGCGTCTCTCCAGGATGGCAGAGAAAGTATTTGAGCAGTTCGAACTCCTTCGATGAGAAATCCAGGGCCTTGCCGCTACGCGACACCTGGCAGCTGCGCAGGTTCACCTCAACGTCTCCGAAGGCATAGCGGTCCTGTTCTTTGGGAACGGCGCGTGCGCGACGGAGAACGGCTTTCACCCGAGCCAAAAGCTCGCGGATGGAAAATGGCTTGGTTACATAGTCGTCCGCGCCCAGTTCCAGTCCCACTACTTTGTCGATTTCCTGACCTCGGGCGGTGAGCATGATCACAGGGATCGAGGGCCGTTTGCTCTTAAGCTGCTTGCAGACATCGAGACCGCTCATGCGGGGCATCATGACGTCGAGGATGACGAGGTCGGGCGCCTCATTCAGGGCGCGTTCCAGACCGGCAACGCCATCCGGCGCGGTGATGACGTGGTAGCCTTCGAATTCAAAGTTGTCGCGCAGACCGGCCACCATGTTGGGCTCGTCCTCGACAATGAGGATTCTGGGCATCTCATGCTCTCCGCTACCGGTTTTTGCCTTTGCTGGAGACTCGACGGTTGATTTGATGTTTGTCACTGCCCGCTCTCCCTTGCCGGCGTTCATGCCGAGGCTGCCTTGCTTCCGTTCTCTCTCCGAGCGACGGGCAGGCTGATGGTGAACTTGCTCCCCTGTCCCGGCGCGCTGTCGACAACAACCTCGCCACCGTGGGCCTGAGCAATATGCCGCACCAGGGAAAGACCCAATCCACTTCCCTTAGTGTTGTGGACCAGCGGGTCCCCGACGCGATAGAACTTCTCGAATATCTTTTGCTGTTCCTGGCGGGGTATGCCGATCCCGTGGTCAATTACTTCCAACTTCACCGATCCGTTCTCTCGATATAGGTTGACGCCGATGTATTTTCTATCCTGCGAGTACTTGAGCGCGTTATTGACCAGATTCACCAGGGACCGAGCCATCGCTTCGCGGTCCACACGCAAAGAAGGCACTTCGTCGATCTTTTCTTCAAAGGTGAAACCGTGTTGCTCGATCTGGTAGCGATAGGAATCGAGTGTGTTATGCACCAGCTCGCGCATGTCAGTCTCGCGGAAGTCATATTCCTTCCGCCCAGCCTCGATCCGTGAAAAATCGAGAATGTTGTTGATGAGCGCGGTGAGACGTTCGCTCTCTTTGCGAATAATGCAGTAATACTCCTGATATTTCTCCGGGGTGGTGAGCCGTCCCATTTCGAGAGTTTCGGCGTACAACCGGATCAAGGAGAGCGGAGTCCTGAGCTCGTGCGAAACGTTGGAGACGAAATCCGACTTCACCCTCGCCAGCGCCATTTCTTTGCTGACGTTGCGGTAGGTCAGTACCAGTCCACCGGCTAACAGCAGCGACAGGCCCCCGAGGATCAGGAAGCTGGTCCGCACAAAGCGTTGGCCGATGGCTTCCAGCGTGGTTCCCCGCAGCTTGATGGCGAGAGCCAGCCCCGGGAACGCTCCTTCCATGTTGCGTTCCACCTCCGGGAGCCCGCCGTCCCATCCGACCGAGGCTGCCATCGGAGCGGAATCGCTCTTGGCGTGAACCATCATCACGGCATGGCTGGAATTGCTCTGGCCCTCGCTGAGGTTGTGATTTATCACGTCCTCGAGCATCTCCGGAAAGAAGTGATCGCGAAGGTACTCGGCATCGAAAACTATGCCGGCGATAACCTTGCGTCCGCTTGCCTCATCGGTCTTCAGAAAATACGCTGCGGTCTGGTACAAATGTTTGTCCCCTCGGGATGCCCAATTCCCTTCGCAGACGTAAGGGGTGCCCTTTTTCTCCATCCTTGCCAATTTCTTCGAGAAATCGTCGAACTCGATCTTCATCCACATGTCGGCCATTCTGGAGAACTCATCGGCCTCGGCCCGGAATTCCGGCTCTTGCAGCCGGTGGGGCTGTGAGCGAAATATCAGCCCGTTCTTGGGGTCGTACAGGAAGACGTGGGCAATGTAGGGATGAGCGGCGAGAAGTTTGTCGAGGTTTACGCTGCAGGCTTGCCCCAGAGACGGGAACTCGTTTCGAACATCGTCCGCCAAATCGTACGCCTTGTGATTGATGTGCTTCTCCGAAATCGCCAAGACCTGGCTGAAATCGCGCTGGATGGCAGCTTCGACAGCCCGGTCGCGCTGAATGTGGTTCAAGTGCCATGCGCTCAGAATCACAAGAGCGGCGGCGGGCAGAACTACGGCGAGCTCCAGCGTCAGTATCAGTCGAGTTCGCTCGTTCCAGTTGCGCTTCAGCTTCATAGTGACGCTACGAAACATAGTTTAGCGGCACAAGGCATGTGTCAATGGGGGGTAAAACGATGTAAAAGATTGTGAACTGGTTGATTCTCAAGATACGGGCGACGTAAGCTGGCGACGGGCGAGAACCGCTGCGCTGGGAAGCCCACGCGCCGCAAGCTGAAAGTAGACAGGGGGTAAGGGATGACTGAGCGCGCGCTCCGGCTTTCGCATCGACTAGTTCGGGTAATTGCGATGATCACACTGATCGGCCTTGGAGTGACGCTGGCCTGTGAAAGATATTCGTCGACACACTGCCACGCGCTTGCCAATAGTTGGCTAGGTATGATTCTGACGTTTTGGACTATAGCTATGTCCTTGCTGCTACCGCTCTATGTTGGATTCGAAGGCTGGTGGATGCGAAAGATAAAGGTTGGGAGCAAGGATTTGTGGATTGACGCCGGCCTTGCGATCGGCTGTTTTCTTTCGTTATTGAGCATAGTTCTTTATGCTCTTACCCATTATGCGATGTTCTGAATCGGTCCACCCGCGCGGCTGCTTCATTGTTGGTAGATGCTACCGACCTGATCCCTGAATCTGCGCAAAATTGAATCCCCTCCGTTGTGCGGTGGGCTAATGGATGTGGGATACGGTTGGATTCTAGGGCAGGCGGAAATCCACTGTTACGTAGGTTTGGGTTTCGACTGCCTGGCCGTTGAGCAGATAGGGCTGGTAGCGCCATTGTCTGACAGCTTTATAAGCAGCCTGGCCCAGAAGAAAAGAGCCGCGAATCAGCTTCAAGTCGCGGATGGTGCCATCCCGAGCAATCCACGCCTGGAGAACCACTGACCCTTGCAATCCCGCCTTCAATGCCCGCTCGGGATAGCTGGGCGAAACCTTTAGTAGCAGCAGCTTTTGGGCAAGCTCTTCGGACAGAGTCACGGGCTCCAGTGAGCCCAGGAGGGACGAGGTAACTCTGGAGGAAACATCGCGCAGGTTGGCCTGGATCGGCGCCTGCAGACTGTTCGGGATGTGAGTGACGTTAGTCGCCACAAGGGCCGGCTGGATCTCGGCCGATGACAACGGCGGCTGGCTGCCGTTCGATGTGGGTTGGCCTGGTGCAGAGGATTCGGGCACTGGCGTGATCCGGATATGCAGGGATCCAGTCCCCGCATGGGGTGACACGAGGCTTTCATTCTGTGCGACCTGGAAGGGCACAGGTGTTTCATCTGCATTTCGGTCTAACCAGGCGTGGGTCTTCTCCAGAGCGCGCCCGTAGATCTTGGCCACTGCAATGGTCACGGATTGATTCCGCAGAGGTTCGCTGAAAACATAACCGGCGGAGAGCAGAGCTACACCCAATGCTGTGGCGAGTAAAGACCTGCTATGTCTGCTTCGCGGTTTTGGCTCGTCAGACTCACGGTCCGGCAGGCTGGCAAACAGGGTTTGAATGCCGAAGTGGGAAGCAAGTCGATCCTCGAAGATCGGGCTTGTGGGAGCCAGTGCCGCAGTGTTGGTGACGTCACGCAGTGGACGGGAGGGCTGTGGAGGGCGTGCTGGCAACGACCCCAGCGGGTGTTTCTCTTGTGGCGGCCACGAGTTGTTGTCGCTCTGAGAGGCAGTCTCTTCTGTGGTAGGGAAGCCCAGTTTGGGCAACCAGGTTCGCATATGCCGAAGGAACTCGTCGCAAGTTAGCAAGGCATACTTGGCCTTTTCCGGAACGATCGGTAGGCGGAGAACGAAATTTGCGCCCGCCTCGTGGGCTGCACTTGCGGAATCCGCGTCGGCCACAGCGATGGTGAACGCGCCGCTATTGGCTTTCAATTCTCGGGCCGACTTAAGCAGGAACGCGGCTTCAAGTCCTTCCTGCCAGTCGCAGACAATAATGTCGAAGCTTCGGCTGGTGATCTTTTCCACTGCCGCAAAGATCTCCGGGCAGTGCTCGACTTCCAGCTCAAGCTCTTTGAGCGTTTGGATCAGAGCGCGCGAGGTCTCCTCGTCGGAGGAGAACAAGAGAGACAGCGCCGACATAGTAATGAGGCTAGTCCCGGGTCGAAGGGACGACAAGTTACGAACTGCCGGAATGCCGGGCGCAGTCGGCCACGTAACCAGACCCTGGTTACCCGTCCGTTAGGACAGGTTCCCGGAGTAATCGAGAGGCTTCTCGGAGCTTCGGCTCCTACGCCTTAAGCCCCAGGCGATGCAGGAGCTGGGCAAATCTTGGATCGCTGCGAAGAGGATCGGCTAGCGGTTCGGTTGGCAAGTACACCAGATATTCGCACCGTTCATCGAAGGCTTTATCGAGCCAGCGGAAGGCTTCATCGTTGTCATTGAGGCCGGTGTAAATCAACGCAATATAAACGCTTGGCACGTATCTCGCTGCGCTCATTTGTTGGAGCTTGACAACCATGGTGCGTGCTTCTGCCTTCCGCCCGGAAACAGCATAGTCATGAGCGATCAGAGCGAGAAGAACAGGGTCATCGGGAACGAAGGCCAGGATTTTTTGAAATGCCTGTGTTGCTTCTGGATACATCTTCTTTTGCTCGAAGGCACGACCCAGGTTGATCAGCGCTATGGCGTAACTCTTATCCAAAACGAGTGACTTCTGGTTCTGAACGATGGTTAGGTCGAATTTTCTGGCCTGGTAGTAAGCCTCGCCCAGCGCTGAGTTGAGCAGCGGAGAAGTCGGCTCCAACTCCTGGGCCTGTTTTCGCTCCGCGATGGCTTCGTCGAGTCGGCCCATGGCAGTCAAATAGTAGCCGTAATATTGGTGGGCAGTGGCATAGGTTGGCCGCAGTTGCAAGGCGCGCTGGAACTCCTTTTCCGCCTGCGGAAAATTCCGGTCATATACCAACTCGGAATACCCGAGCGAGACATGCGCTTCGGCCAGAGTCTCGTCAATTTCGAGTGCTTTCCGAGCTGCGGCTTCGGCTTTCGGGAAGGCCTCGAGCGGAGGCAAAGCAGTGTAGGGTGCGGAGCCCAGCAAGGAATAGCAATCCGCCAGGCCCGCATACGATGGGGCATAACTGGGATCTGCCTGAATTGCCTCCTGAAAGTATGTTAGGGCGTTTGTGAGACTTTCCGTCGTGCGCCGGTTCCAGAGATAACGCCCAGTCAGGTAAGCCTCGTCAGCCGCCTGGTTTACCTGGTGCGCCGAGCCCAAATGTTGCGGCAACTCGCTGAGTACGTTGTTTACGATGTCACCGGCCACTTGAATCTGGACCGGAATGATTTG
The DNA here is from genome assembly GCA_013290025.1 of Acidobacteriota bacterium. Taxonomy (GTDB): domain Bacteria; phylum Acidobacteriota; class Terriglobia; order Terriglobales; family Acidobacteriaceae; genus JABCYV01. The sequence continues at coordinate 6,145 of JABCYV010000043.1, read as the reverse complement.
TTGTGGATCCTGCAGGTCGGGCTCATATCGGCCGCCACCCACGCTGCTTCGGTCTTTCACCAAAGCAAGCTGATAGGTAATCACCAATCGTTGCCCCTCGCTCCGCGCGCTCCCTTCCAGGATGTAGTGTGCCTTGAATTTCTTACCGATCTGGTCAAAGGATAAAGCGGCATCGGCAGGGGCCAACTCGACCACCGCCAGCCGTTCGGGATGCAGCTGGCTCAGGCGGGTAAACATCTCCTCGGTTAGTCCGTCAGCGACGCGTTGGGTCTCGGGACCACCGCTCAAGTTCTTGAAGGGCAATACCACTAACCTGAGTGGAGACGGCCAAAACAATTCTCGCGCATAACGCCAGGCGAATGGGATGGCGACTGTAACAGTCACTGCCAGAGCGGCCACGAGAACTATCACTAAGGGTCGCCGGGCAGTTGAGCGAGCGTCCCGCAATTTAGCGACTGCGGAGTCAAGCTCAGGCAGCGAAAGAGAGGGGGCCAGGGCCTCCTCGCCTTCGTTGTCTTCGGTCTTCGCGTCGCCGATCTGGGTTTCGCGCTCCCGCCACCAGGCATCGATCTCCGACCTGTAGGCGAAAACCGCTCCCTGCTTGTCCCGCGAGAGCCGGCGAACGGGCAGGCCTAAGTTCTTCTCCCAGCGCTGAACAGTACGCACTTCTCGCTTCAGGTAGACCGCGATCTCTTTCCAGGAATCGAGCACATCGGCTCGGGGAACCTCGGTCTCTGCACGCAGTTGTGGACCTTCCCCCACCATCCCCAATCTCCTGGCTAAGAGCCCGAGTTTGGCGCAGAGTCTACTCTGGTTACACCATGGAAGCAATGAGCAGAGGCGGTGAACTAACCGGATTGCGCCAGACTGACGTACAATGTCGGTCTTTGTCGCTTGCCATTGGGGCGCGCGCGGTCTTTAATCGCCTGCGTCGCGGGAATCCTGCCACGGGCATTCGTGCGGCTGCGCGATTCCACAAGCACCAGGGGCGGTAGATACTCAATGAAAATCAGCAACTTCAGCCGGACGCAGTGGCGGGTGCTGTTGATCCTGATGCTGGTCAACTTTGTGAACTATGTTGACCGGCAAATCATTTTTTCCTTGTTCCCAGCCATTCGTCGCGACTTTCCGCTTTCTTTTGTGCAGCTTGGGTACTTGGCTACTGCTTTTACAGTAGTGCTTTCGCTAGCCAGCTTCCCTTTGGGAATGCTGGCCGACCGCATTTCCCGTCGCGCCGTAATCAGCGCGGGGGTGCTGTTTTGGAGCAGCGCCACTTTCTTTAGTGGGCTGGCTGGGTCGTTCCGCTCCTTGCTGGCGGCACGGGCATTGGTGGGAGTGGGCGAAGCCGCTTATACCCCTGCTGGTGCGGCCGTAATCAGTGCTACTTTCCCGCGGGAGGTTCGGGCACGTGTTCAGGGAGCCTTCGACACCGGAATGTTTATTGGTGGAGCGACCGGTATTGCACTGGGTGGAGTTATGGCGCAATCGTTTGGTTGGCGGCCGGCTTTCTTCCTGGTCGGCGTGCCTGGGCTGATCCTGGGGTTAACTGCTCTGACTCTCCCGAAGAGCGTCACACTACCGCCGTCGCACGGCAAGAAGATGTCAATCGGAGAACTATTGCGGGTCCCCGCGTTCGTGGCTCTCTTAGTAAGCGGCTGGTTTGGCAGTTTTGCCGGTTACGCCTACATTGTTTGGGGTCCGGATTTAGTCCAGGAATACAAAGGCTTCAGCGCGCGGGAAGCGGGATTGGCTCTGGGTTCCGTCATTGTTGTGGGAGGGGCCGTGGGCATCGCAACAGGAGCCTATCTATCCGATCACATGGCCCGCATTCGCCCTTGGGGACGCGCAGTGATCATTCCTATAGGATTCGTGCTCGGCGCGCCCGCAATCTTCTATGCTTTACACTCGACCGGCAAGGTCCATTTTCTGCTTGCATTTGGGCTGGGCGCATTCTTCCTAAGCTGGTATCATGGCCCCCTTACAGCCACGATTCATGATTTGGTACCATCGCGCGGACATGCGACCGCGCTGGGATTTTATTATCTGTTTGTGAATCTCTTGTCTATGGCTATCGCTCCGATCGTGATCGGCCGCGTGGCAGACCGTTACGGTCTGATCACAGCCTTGCACATCCCGATTCTTGCCCAATTGATTGGCGCTGCATCTTTTGTGGTGGTAATTCAGTGCATTCGCCGCCATGGGCTACATCACCCTTCGCTTGCCCGTCACTGGGAACAGGAACATCCGCGTCCACTCGTACCCGTGGTTGAAATGACTGTGGAGGTTTCCGGTGCCTAGAACCGAAATCCTTGTCCGCGAGGACGGGTTGTCGTTCGAGGCGCTCGGCAGTTCACACGATTCCTTAACGTTCGCTCAGACCAGGTTCTGAGAAGGAGAAACGACATGGCACAGTTGGCCACTATTGCCCCTTACACCGCCTATAAGCCACGGCCCTTTACTCGCGCCCAGCGGGATAAGACAACAATCCTCTACGGCGGGCTTACGTGGAAGCACGAGCGTCTGATGCAGGGGGTGCTGCGCAATCTGAAATATAACGCTGAGCCGCTGCCCAATATTGCGCGCGATGACTTGGATGCGGGCAAGGAACTGATTGATACCGGCGCGTGCTGCCCAACCATCTTCACGACTGGCAGCCTAGTCAACTTCCTTAAGAAGGAAGTCGCAGCGCACGGTAAGGAGGAGGTGAACGAAAAATTTGTCTACCTCACGGCTGGCGCCTGTGGTCCATGCCGCTTTGGCCAATATCACGAGTCTTACACCATGGCCTTAGATGGCCTAGGTTTGCGCGATTTCCGCCTCTTCCTCCTTGCGCAGGATGAGTTGGACCAGGGTTCAGCGGATGGCGGCGGCCTGGAGATCAACCTGCCCATGAGCCTGGGTTTGATTTGGTCGATTCTCTGCGGAGACCTGCTGGTCGATCTGGAGTACCTGACTCGGCCCTACGAGGTGAATCCAGGTCAAACCGACGCGGTTCTGAAAGACAGTGTCGAGTATCTGTACGAGGTTTTCCTCCATCGCCCTGATCGGGGCAAAAAGTACGGCACCCTCGCCTGGCATCTGATGAGCAACTACTTCACTAAAGCGCTGCGCGAGGTTCGCAAGAAGTGGGATGCTATTGAAGTCGACCATCTCCGGGTTAAAGCCAAGGTCAAAGTGACCGGGGAATTTTGGCTTCAAACCCATGAAGGAGACGGTAATTACAACATTAAGCGCTGGTTAGAACAGGAGCAGTCAGAAGTTGTGCCTCCGCCGGTCGCGGTGTGGCTGCATTACCTATTGCATCCCGAGATCCGCAAACTGGAGCACCGGAACTCGAAGTCGAAGCATCCGCAGTTGCAGCACATGGCTCTGCAAGGACTGGAGAAGATCTATCGCGGGACTTACAACCGCTTCCGCAAGGCTTTGGCGAATCTTCCAAACGAATTGCCGGATCAGGTAGAACTGAAGGAACTGGCGGAACCGTTCTATCACTTCGAGCTGCGTGGCGGCGAAGGCCACATGCTGATTGGAAAGGCACTGCACGCCTATCACCATAAAAAAGCGCACATGATTTGCGAGCTTTCACCGTATTCGTGCATGCCCAACACCATGTCGATTGGTTCAATGGCGAACGTTCTGGGGAAGTATCCCGACTTGCTCTATGCGCCAATCGAAGTGAAGGGCGACGCCGAGGTTCATGCTTTGTCCCGCTGCCAGATGATCCTGACCGAGGCAAAAAAAAGGGCGCATGCGGAGTTCGAAGATGTGATGAACAAGACCGGACTTACAGTCGAAGCCATTCGAAAATACGAAGCCAATCATCCTGAGGTAAGGCGCGCAACGTATAAGGTGCCGCATCTCGGCTACGCTGGTATGGCTTCGAACTACGTCACGCACTTGGCCCGCAACTGCGGCGTGGCAAGAGCTTAACAGCGAAGGTAAACGAACCCAAAATCGGAAAGAGGCTAACTCATATATGGCCACTGACGGTCTGGTCCAGATTCAGCCGCTGGACGGCTCCTTCTCTGTGCAATCGCATGCCACGCGGGAAACGTCTGTCGAGGCGAGCGGCGCAAAACTTTGCGGCATCGATGTGGGTAGCACCACGTGCAAATATGTGATTGCTTCCGCAAGCGGCGAGGTGTTGGCGAAGGCCTATGAGCGCCACAACACCAAACAGGCGGAAAAAATCCTGGACTTTCTGGGACGCCTGGAAAGCGAGCATGGTCTTACTCCGGAGCGTGACCGCATCTTTTTCACCGGGTCAGGAGCGGGACTGATCGCGCCACTGGTCGGAGGGAAAGTCATTCAGGAAGTTGTGGCTGTAGCTGCCTCCGTCGAAAAACTCCACCCCTCAGTACACTTCGTCAGCGAAATCGGTGGCGAAGACATGAAGACGATCTTCTTCACCGGAAATTCTGGGAGCAAAAGCAAGCAAGTCCTGATGCAGAGCGCGTGCTCCGGGGGCACAGGCACGTTCATCGAAAAGACTGCGCGCAAGCTGGAAATAGCGACCGAGCAGCTGGCGAAAATGCGTTACACCGGGCACACGCTACATAAGATCAGCAGCAAGTGCGGCATTTTCGCCGAAGCTGACGCCAACACGCTGCTGAAAGCCGGAGTAACGGTGGATGAGATCATCGCCTCTTTGTTTGAAGCCGTGGTCTATCAAAACCTGGCCACTCTTACCCGCGGTAACACTCCAATTCCAGAGATCTTGCTTCTGGGTGGCCCTAATCTTTTCTTCACCGGCTTGCAGGAAGCGTGGCGTCATCACCTCACCAAGCTCTGGAAGGAGCGCAAGGTGGAGATGCCGGAGGGTAAAGACCCTGAATCGCTGATCTGCGTGCCCGACAATGCCCTCTACTACGCGGCGCAGGGATGCGTAGAAGTGGCTTTGGGAGAACCACCTTCCACCGGCATCTACCTGGGCGCTAAGAAGCTGCGTTGGTGGATCGAAGAAGGCCAACACGAAGAGAAAAAGAAGGCCGGGCGCGGCGGTTTGTGGAAGGATATCGAGGAACTCGAGTCGTTCAAGGCGCGCTATGGCGGAAATGGCAACGGCCACGGGAATGGCAATGGCCACGGCCACAGTAACGGCAACGGCAAGGGCAATGGGCACCATACCCCGACGACGCAGCTTGAAGTTCGTACACCTGGGAATCTCGGCCCCGTATCCGTAGGTTGCGATTTTGGATCTACCACCGCCAAAGCAGTTTGCCTCTCGCCCGACAAAGAGCTGCTGTTCTCCTGTTACGCCCTCAGCAAAGGGAATCCCATCGAGGATGCCAAGTCGCTGTTTCGGCAGATTCGAACCGCAGTGGGAAATGGGGAAATCCTGGGACTGGCGATCACGGGATACGGCAAAGACTTGCTGAGAGACATTCTCGGCGCTGATTGTCCCGTGGTTGAAACCATTGCACACGCCACTGCCGGACTGCACTATTTTCCGGACGCGGATTGCATCTGTGACGTCGGCGGCGTGGACGTCAAGATCATGATCCTGAATAACGGCGCAGTGACCGACTTCCGGCTGAATTCTCAATGCTCTTCGGGAAACGGAGCTTTCCTTCAGGGCGTGGCCGAGCGCTTCAATATTCCCATGAACGAAATGGCCGACGGTGCGTTTCGAGCCACTGCCATGCCGCAGCTTTCGATGGGGTGCGGTGTCTTCCTGCAAAGCGATATCGTGAATCAGCAACGCAAGGGTTGGCAAGCGGATGAAATTCTTGCTGCTCTTTGCGCCATTTTGCCGCTTAACGTCTGGATCTACGCCGGCGGCTTGAACAATCTTAAATCGGTCGGCAGGAAGTACATCCTGCAAGGCGGAACCCACAAGAATCTGGCGGTGGTGAAGACCCAGGTGGATTTCATTCTGTCCAAGATTCCCGAGGCCGAAGTGGTTGTACATCCCTACTCCGGTGAGGCAGGGGCGATCGGCGCTGCGATAGTTGCTTTGGACTGGGCCGAAAAAGGCGGACGCACCGCATTTCGCGGTTTCGACTCGATCGAGAACCTTACCTACAAAACGGCGACTTCCACCGATACGGTTTGCCACTGGTGTCCAGTAAATTGCCAGCGTAGCTTCATTGATGTGGAGTTACTCGGTGGCAAGGGACGTGAGTGGAGCAAAGTGCCGCTCAGC
>JABCYV010000042.1 GCA_013290025.1 Acidobacteriota bacterium | reverse complement strand
GTTGCCCACTTTTCCCGTCAGATCGGGGAGCGTGTTATTTCAGATAAGACTTGACCATGTCGATCACTTCGTTGGCGGCTACGGTCTGCTGTGAAGTGGCCCTTCGCTTTCCATCGAGCACATGGTTTCTTATGTGACCCTCCAAGAGCTCAGCCATCAAACTGTTCATGGCTCCCCTCGTCGCGCTCATGAGTTGCAGCACGTCGGAACAATCGCGCTCCTCGGTGAGAGCTCGCACGAGGGCTTCCACCTGCCCTTGAATGCGTTTGGCCCTCAGAACGAGTTTCTGCTTATTCTCAGTAGTGTGACTCATCCACTTAAGCTCGCTGATTCCCCCCCGCATACGATACCATACCTAGTATGGTATAAGGATTTTTTTTCTCAGGGATGTGTGCTGGAGATTTGGAATCGCCGACAGCTTGTCTGTCAGTTCCGGCACCCGCCACGCGAGTACGCTCGCGCCCAGGGCTGACGAGAGGGGGTGTTGTTTTCTTCCCCGATCCATACTACCCCGGCTTCGCGTTGACTTCTCTCCCGAGCGTCCCTAACATGGCAGCCCTGAGCGGAGTCCAATCTTGATCGGCGAAACCATCTCGCATTACCACATCGTTGAGAAGCTGGGCGGCGGTGGGATGGGCGTGGTCTATAAGGCTGAGGACACCGAGCTTGGCCGCTTCGTCGCACTGAAGTTCCTTCCTGAAGACTTGGCCCGAGACCCACAAGCCTTGGAGCGTTTCCGTCGGGAAGCGCGGGCGGCATCCGCCCTTAATCACCCGAACATCTGCACCATTTACGAGATCGGCAAGCACGGCGATCAGTCCTTCATCGTGATGGAGTTTCTAGACGGGATCACGCTGAAACATCGCATCGCTGGGCGTCCGCTAGAAACCGAGATGCTGTTGTCGCTCGGAATCGAGATTGCCGACGCTTTGGATGCTGCGCATACGGAAGGCATTGTCCATCGTGACATCAAACCAGCGAACATCTTCGTGACCAAACGTGGCCATGCCAAGATTTTGGATTTCGGGCTGGCCAAGGTTGCGCCACCAAGTTCGTCTAGCCAGATTGCATCTCTCAACACCCAGACGGCTGCGGTGGGCGAGGAGCATCTCACCAGCCCAGGCACGATGGTGGGCACAGTAGCTTATATGTCGCCGGAACAAGTTAAGGGGAAGGAACTCGACGCCCGCACCGATCTGTTCTCCTTCGGCGCGGTGTTGTACGAGATGGCGACGGGGGCTTTGCCTTTTCACGGCGAAACCTCGGGCCTCATCTTCAAAGCCATTCTCGATTCAGAACCGCCACCCCCGATTCGCTTTAATCGTGATCTTCCGTCCAAGCTGGAAGACATCATCAATCGTGCTCTGGAGAAAGATCGTAACCTACGCTATCAGCACGCTTCTGAGATGCGAGCTGAACTGCAACGGCTGAAGCGGGATACAGAGACCGGGCGCGTGCCGAAGACTAGTTCTGGGACGGTGCTCGTGGCGCAGGATGCTACGCCCGCTGCTGTTGCTATTCCAGCACAGACACCTTCCGGTGCCGCCCCCGCTGTGGCTGCGTCCTCATCGTCCGCTGCTGCGAGGGTCGGGGAGATTCCCTCAGCCGGGAGGAAGCTTTGGAAGATTGTTGTTCCCCTTTGCGTGATTGTCATAGCGCTCATTGTTGGCGGAATTCTTTATCGCTTACACCTCTCAAAGCAGCTGACGGAGAAGGATACCGTCGTCCTTGCCGATTTCGCCAACACTACCGGCGAACCTATTTTCGATGACACGCTCAAGCAGGCTCTTCGCGTGCAACTGGAGCAGTCGCCTTTTCTCCATGTCCTTTCGGACCAGCAGGTAAGAGAGCAACTTGGTTTGATGGGCCAGCCCACGAGCCGCCGCCTCACTCAAGACGCTGCCCGGGACGTCTGCCAGCGCACTAGTAGCAAAGCCTTGATCGCCGGCTCCATCTCCAGCCTGGGCAGTCATTATGCGATTGGGTTGAACGCCACCAATTGCCGGACAGGAGATTCCCTCGCCAGCCAACAGGTCGAAGCCGAAAGCCGCGAGCAAGTGCTCAAGTCGTTGGGTCAGGCTGCAACGCAGATGCGCGGAACGCTAGGCGAATCACTCGCCACGATCCAAAAGTACGATGCGCCTGTCGAGCGGGCCACTACCCCGTCCCTTGACGCGCTCAAGGCTTATACCACCGCCTGGAACTTACACATAAGCGGAAAAGACAGCGATGCAATCCCTTTCTTCAAGCATGCTATCGAACTCGACCCCAATTTTGCCCTCGCCTACGCCGCCTTGGGCCAGGCCTATGACAATCTCGGGGAAGATCAACCGGCCATTGAATACATAAAACAGGCATTCGATCGGCGAGAACGTACCAGTGAGCGAGAAAAATTCTATATCGAATCCCACTACTACGAGCTGGTCACCCAGGACAGGGTGCGTGGACTTCAGGTCCTCCAACTTTGGACTAAGACCTACCCGCGGGACCTCGCTGCCCAGGTCAATCTGGGCGTTGCTTACAGTCAGCTGGGACGGCACGAGGAAGCGCTGCAAGAGCAGCAGGAGGCCGGACGCCTCGATCCCAATACTGCATTCGTAATACAGAATAAGGGGTTTGAATTTCTTGCTCTCGATCGCTTCGACGAGGCTCGCACCATCTTCGAACAGGGTCTGGCGCGAAGACCCGATGACGAGTTCCTGCATCTCGGTCTGTACAGGCTAGCGTCCCTGAACGGCGATAACACGACGATGCAGCGGCATGTAACCTGGGCCATGGGCAAGGCGCAAGGAGAGAGCCTCCTGCTTCGCGCTCAGGGAATTAACTCGGCTTACCATGGACAGCTGGGCAGGGCACTGGATTTCTTCCAACGTTCCAATCTGGCAGCTCAAAAGGAGAATCTGAAAGACGTTGCTGCAAGTTCTTTGGCGTTCGCTGCTCTATGTGCGGCTGATTATGGTGATGTGGACTCGGCACGGAAGAATGCGGGAGCCGCCCTCGCCCTTGCCTCTGGCCAGGACGAAAGCGTATTAGCCGCTCTGAGCTTCGCTGAAATTAAGGACGTCACCCATAGCGAGACGATCGCTGCAGGTCTGCACCAACGCTTCCCGGAAAGTACACTGCTCAACAGCGTCTGGCTGCCTACGATTCGAGCCAAAATTGCACTCGGCCGCGGCGATCCTGAGCAGGCTGTGAAACTCCTGGAGGTCGCCCTCCCCTATGACCTAACCACGACTCCGCCGATGCCCTTCCTCTATCCAACATATCTGCGAGGGGATTCAGAATTGCGAGCAAGACATGCTGATCTTGCCGGGCAAGAGTTTCAGAAAATCCTCGACCACCGCGGCATGGCCGGAGCGTCGCCAGTTGAGTCTTTGGCCCGTCTAGGCTTGGCACGAGTCCACGCCGCTACGGGTGACTCGGCTGGCGCAAAAACAGCCTATCAGGACTTCTTCGCCCTCTGGAAGGACGGCGACCCCGACATCCCCATCCTGAAGGAAGCCAAGGCGGAGTACGCGAAGCTGCAATGAATTTCGCGGGACTTATCGTCGTCCAGCTCGAAATGCCCGACGCCCCGCCGCACGTGGACTTCCCTCACTTCGAACTGAGCGAAGACGTTCGTTCGTTTTCCATGTTTGTTGGCGAGCTCCGCTGGATCGCGCCTCCCAATGAAAGGGGGCGGTTTAGCACAAGCTCCATCTCGGTGAAACGGGGTAATACAACGTCTCGGCCGTGCCGCGTCAGGAGGAACACGCCCGAAAGACACGTGGAAGCAATGCGCGAGACTCCCGCGGTCGAAACGTCCGTGGCTGACGATACAATCGCTTCGATGATCAGCTGCGCGGCGTCATCTACTTCCTTGCTAATGCCAGCGGTCAGTCCGCCGTTAATCAGCATCCACGCCTTGCCTGGCCGCTCACCGTGGATCTGTCCTTCAGGGTCGATGTGGCTGTGCGAGCCGCGATTCAACTCTGCGCTGAACAGAGAAGCGGAAATAGCGAAGCGACTGCCGTCCGGAAGAATGACTTCATCGAACTTCAAATAAATGGATCCCGCCCTACTCAATATTCGCGGAGGAGTCCTTTTGACTACGGTGCCATCAAATATGCTGCCCGCTGGCAACGCCACGCGAGCATTCAGTAGGATCGGTTCCAGCAGACGTGTGCGCACAGCATCCCCGGGGCGACTTTTTGACGCGCTGACCGTACCCAGTAATAGGATTCTGCATTGCGTTCCGGTCGGAACCGTCTCCAGGTCTAGACCTCGAGATTCGGGTTGTATCGGAAGAAATTTGCCAGCTGCATTCTGCGATGCTTCCAGGATCATTACAGGCCCGCTGATCGCCTTCTGTTGCCCTTCTCTGTTTATCGAAGGTAGATCGCGGACTGCCACCGACGAGGCAGCGTCAGTATCTGGATCGGCAATCTTCTTCTTGCGCTTGGTTCTTGCGCTCACCTCGAACTTGCGACTGACAGAGATGAAAGCCACCTGAAAGGAACTCTCTTCTCCTGTTGAATCAATGATTCGTGCATTTCGAAACAACGGAGAATTTTGATAGCGCGGCGTAAATACCTTGACGATCCAGGGCCAATGGTCATCACGCGCCCGGCGGCGTTTCTCGGTGCTTTCAACCGTCAGCTTTACTCGACTTCCGGCGGGAAAAAGTTCTCTTTCAGAGCTGTATAGGTCTCGGGCGAGGCTTCCTTCCAGTATGTCTCCCGCTCTGAATTTGGACACTCTCGTGGAGCTAGGCAGTTGAACCTTAATGTAAAGATTTTGATCCAGCGAAGAAACGGGATTGGAAGCCCTTTCGGTCTGGCCCCAAACCAAGATCGTCAGGACCAACGCAATACACAGTGACATTGTAGAGAACCCAACCGGACTCGGAAGGAACCCCTTGCTCCCGAATGGACCTTCCTTCTTCAATATAGGTGATCTCGACACGACGCATTTCACACGGCTGCATGCAATCACTAGAAAAATAGGAAAGCGCTGTCTGTTCATTGCAGCACTAGTCTTGTGGAGCGCCAATTGTGCGTCAGCCCAAATCTTGCCCGAGAACCTGAAGGCTGGCGCCATGAAGCCACCAGCCCCCTTCGCGCTGTTTGCAAAGCACTGGATGGATTGGATCAATCGCGATCAGAGTCCTCGGGTTCGCGATTTCCCTGCTGAACTCCATGGCCAGGGTAGGGTTTGTCATCTCCCATGATTCCCTTCCACAGAATCCGATTGAACAAATCGGCATTGATGAGGTCGGGATGATTGAAGTTAAAGCCCTTGGTCTCTCGCGCCCACCACGCACCGTCGTGTAACGGTTTGATCGCGACCGTCACCGGCCGGTTTCCTGGATTGTGGCACTCGGGCACCAGGTTCGGGTCTACCGGAGGCTGGCACAATATGCCAGGAATAGGCGCGGTATAGGGTTGCAGGTTGGGTTGTTTGATGAATACGTCAGACATGGGTCTGGCGTTGGCATCGTTAAGACCCAGGTAATTGACGCCCAGAATATCTTCGATCGTCCGGACCACGTTGGTGGAGTTGTAATTCGTGTGGATGACCGCGCCACTATTCGTATAAGGAGACGCTACGAAAACTGTCGAGCGATGTGCATCCACGTGATCGGGTCCGTTCTGGGCATCGTCTTCGACCACGAATATCGCCGTATCCTTCCAATACGGCGATTTCGATACGGCCTCGACCAGGCGGCCCAAGGCGTAGTCGTTGCTCGCCATCTGCGCGAGTGGGTTTTCCAGATTGCCGGCATTCGACGAGAAGTTACCGAAGTGGTCCTCCATGAAATCGACCATCTCGAAGTCGGGTAGATTCCCATTTTTTACATATTCGTTAAACTCGCGATTCCACTCCTCAAAGCGGTATTGATCGGGCGTGTTCAGGTCCCAGCCACGGTAGTAAAGATCCGTGCGACCGCGCAGGGATGGGCGCCCCGGCACCGCCTGAATTGCCTTTTTTGCGAACGCGTCGCGGACGATGGGCAAGTAGAAGGGAAAGCCCGCCGAAGGCACGACATAGTAATTCTCGTCGGCATAGAGGCCGTAATGGCGAACCGTCTTGGCTGCCCGAAGTACGGTGTCCCAGATGTAGCCACCGAGAGCATCGGGGTCAAGGTCGTCGGCGCCCTGTGAAGCGGTGATGTCCTTGGGCCCGGGTTCGATGGATGAGTTGCCGGTGGGATCGAACAGCGTGGTAATGCGGACAGTGCTCGGCCCCGGCGTTCCACTGGTCTTGTCTGGCACCGCAATGCCGATGTTGCGCGGATTGCCATTCCAGTCGAATGGGATATTGAAGTTCGCGTTGCCATAGCCGACCAGCACATTCTTGACCGTGGCATCGTTAGCATGGCCCTGGGTGTCCCAGTTCCAGCCGTCGCCGCTTACATCGCCTGCATCGTAGAAATTGTCCAGCAAAGCGAATCGTTCCGCGAGAAGGTGATGGTTCGGAGAAATCGGGCGCGGAAACTGCACTCGCTTCGGATCGCCATTGCCCTGCGGCAGATCGCCCAGCACCTGATCGTAGGTACGGTTTTCTTTCTGGATGTAAATCACGTGCCTGATGTGATCATGCAGGAACGCCATCATGGGATCGTGAGGCGGGTTGAAGAAGCCGTTGTTGGCGTCAACTAGGTCTGACAGATAGCCAAGCGTGTTGGCGTCCGGCACAGGAATCGTGAGCAGACCTGCCTTCAGCAGGGCTAGGATGTATTCGTTGCGGGAGGTCGGATTCGGCGGTGGGCACAGAAGCGTCGAAAACTCTAGCGGTATGCCCATGCCAGGGCAGTCGGACCGGTATTCCAGGTTGGGGCCGGCATTCGATTTCATGTTGACCACGAACAACGTCTTGCCGTCGGCACTGACTGTCACCGAACTGGGATACCAGCCACTAGGGATGCGGCCGAGCAACTGCTCAGATGCGACATCGATGACAGCTACGGCGTTCTCGCCGCCCAGCGTGGCGTAGAGCTGGCGGCCATTTGGGCTGAGGGCCAGGGAGTTGGGGCTGGAGCCCTTGTACTTGTAACCGGGGCGAGCCACAGAGATTCGGCTCTTGACAACATCCTTCGTGGTATCGATCACCTCGATCTCATCAAGGTCGCCATTGGCGACGTAAAGTCGAAGCTGATCGGCGGAAAGCACCATGCGGTTCGGCTCGCCACCGACCTTGATCACCTTGAACGATCCGGTAGGGCTCACCGATAGCACTTGGCCATCGCGCTGGCTGCTCACATAAGTCTTAAAAGGCGCCCCCGTGGAATCTGATACCACCACCGGCCAGTAAGGCATTTCGCCGATTGCCTTCGTCTGTCCAGGCGCGAAGAAGACCACCTCGTTTGACACAGTGCGAGTTGCGGGGTTCACGATCGAGAGCGAATCGTTTTGATAGTTGGCGACGTATAACGTCGAGCCATCCGGGCTGATCGCCAATCCAGCGGCAAGTGCGCTGAACGGCATAAACATACCCAGTGCAATGGGGTTGTCGTTGATCGGCGTATTCTTGAACAAGCCGCCAGTTGGAAACTCCTGGATTGGCACGTCTGCTGGGGTGTTGTGGTTCAAGAGCACGAACGGAGCATCCGGTGCGAAGGTCGCGGCGGCGCTGGCTCCGGCGCTGCTCGCCTTGTAAACAAAGATGCGGTCGTCGATGCCTCCGGCAACATAGAACCGGCTGCCCGACGGATCCCAGAGCAAGCCGTGATAGGTGTTGGGAATGTTTATCAGTTGCTTCTGCACCGGCCGTTTACCGCGGACGTCGAACACGAACACCCATTCCGCATTCGGAGTGGTGGTCGACGTCGGTTTTCCCGTGATGGGGTCGAGCGCAGGGTGCACGATCGGGGTACCGCTCGGTCCCTGCGTGTTGAAGCCCGTGTTGTAACCGGTAGTTAAGATCAGCAAGGCGGTGCCGTCTGGACTGAGTGCAGTAGTCACCGCGCCATTCGCATTGGCAGACCTGTCGGGACGCAGTCCGGTGGGAAGGTCCTGGAAAATCGAGCCAGGTGCAGCGGTAGGAGTAATGTAGAAACCGTCCGGCAGAAGGTTCCCTCCAACCAGTGCTGCTGCCTTCCGCCTCTGGCCACTCGCCGACACGGGCACCATCACACACAGAAGGAATGCCAGCAAAGAGTTAAAGCACAAACGCATCTTTCCTCGCATGGGATCTCCTTTCGGGGTTAGTTTTTGGCCTGGCTTAGCCAAGCAAAAGGGGCCTATTAGCGCGGCTTTCAGGGTGTTTGACGAAGGGCGTCGGCCATTTTACCAAGACTTCGGAGTGCTGACGAATGTTTCTTTCTGGTGGAGGTTGCTGGAGCAGAATCGAATTGATCGTCTCTGCAGAAATTTCTGAGGGCGAAATACGGCATCGTGCCCTGAATAAGCCGGGCATCGCAGGAATGCTAGGAGCCAGGCGGGTAACCGTTCGCACCAATGATTCCGAGGATCGTACGCACGAATAGCGGGAATCGTCGCCGGGTGGGGTCATGCACGATGATTGGTGCCGAAAGTTGATACAGCACGCTGCGAGTCTCCAGTTGGCAGCCCCCAGCGGATACGACATTCTTGACCCACTTACATTCTCGTTCAAACCGGTTTCAGAGAACTGCTATGACGACTTGTGCTTCGGCGTCTTTCCGTTAAGGGTCGAGATCAGGCCCTCTGCTGCGGGAGGGACATGCGTCTCGTGAGCAATTACAATATCCTTCGCCGAGATTTTCTCACCGTAGATTCTCTTGTTTGCGTCGTTGTCGGGTCGGATGGTCGAACCCTCGAGCGAAATGCCTGCAAATAGGCCTCGCGCGCGTGAATAGCTCAATATTTCAGCACGCATCGAGACATCGGTTTCTGCCGATGCGTTACGACCGACTGGTCCTGCTGCTACCGACGCGTCTGCTCCGAGTTTCACTTTGCTGCTCAAGATTCCATTCGCACCGCGGTCATTCATCACGAGAAGGACAAAGTCAGTCGCTTGTCCGCCGATTTGAAAGCCTACGCTGCCACCCTCAAGGGCCATCATTGAAGGCGCGCCCCAAGGGCCGTTGAAATTTTCGCCCTTGCGGCACGTCATCGCACCGCGGCCATAACTACCACCGACCACAAACGCAGCCTTGAGAACCGATGGGAAAACAACCACACAGTCGGCTTTATCGAGGAGATCTTGAGGAATGTTGTCTGGAAGATTCAGAATCTCTGTCAGCACCGTGCCGGCATTCTTTAGACGATCCTCGTCTTTTTCTTTATCGTCTGCCCAACTGGTGGTTGCAAGCAACAATACGCTCATTGCGCACGCAAATATCGTCTTCTTCATAATGAGATCTCCTGGAAGGGATACTGCTGCAGCAACGACCGGTCGCAATCGATACTGTGATTCGACCTTCGCTCCGGGTGGTACTGCCACGCAAAGATCCCCTCCGTCGCACTGCCTAATGGCGACACACCGATTCTTCAGCGTTCACGCTGTGCGACCTATACCTTGAAATTCGTAAACGGGAGGAATTTTTCCTGTATATCGTTGTCGGTATAAACCGTGGCAGCGAGCGTAGCACTTGGAATTAATCTTTTGATGAAACCACAGTGGTTATCGGACAGCCTTTTTCGATGGTAAGACCGGATTTAGCAGCGAACTCGGCGATCTGACGTTAGCCCTCGCTTTCTGAACCACATTCGGGTGTCTATTAAGCGTGCCGCATGGTCAGGGCATGGAACAAATACCAATGGGAAATAGCGTCAAACCAATGAAGGCCTTCCGCCGTCAGCGCCTGCAGATGGCTATTCGTGCAATCACACTGCTTGGGCGGAAACGGATACCGTGATACCAGAAGCGATCCGGGTGCCGCTCGACAATTATCGAAGAAAACACCTTCCTAGAATCCCCAGGAACAGACCTGCAGTGGCGTATTGCACGTGACCACGCGAAGGCTCTAGCGCCAGTTTGGTGCGCAAAATTCAGCAACACGGCTACAAAAACGCGTGGGCTCTTCAGGGCGGGTTCCAAGCATGGCAGAACGCCGGATTGCCCGTTGAGACAAAACGGCAGGCAGTCTAGTCGGGTCGCACGTCAATTGCTAGTCGCGGGCCCAGGTGGCGTTGATGCTTCTCGGCTGGGGCGTCGCTAGTTGTCCGCACCTGCTGATAAAGCAGATTGGCACCCTGCGCGGCAGTCAGATCATCCCGCAATCTGCGGAATATGCTGCGCTTTATTTCTTCCTGCACGCCGATGGTTTTGAAGAAAAGCGCTTTGCCCTTCATATCCACATCCAGGGCCGCCAATTCCCAGTAACCGGGCTGAACCTCTTCCTGCTTCACATAAAAGTGTCCACCTGCGTCCAAATGCCCCAATAGGCCACCGCCGAATTTCACTGGGCGCGTCAAATGTCCAGAAATTTCCACTAGGCGTTTTTGCCTCCCGTTGACCCATAACACGCCTTCCATCGCATGTACGACAGCAGCCTCATGTGATGGAGGTCGCAAGTGCGGATTGGCCTTGAATTTCAGTTCGACCAATTCTCCCCGCTGTTCTCCATATTCAAAGTCCAAGGCGTCCGGCAGCATTTTCAGCAGCCGCTGACTTCGCACCTGGTCCTCATCTTTTTCTCGCTGTGATCTTTTCAGCTCTGCGGGATTACTTATCAAACGTTGGAGACCTCGCTGTCGCTCGCTTCGCTGGTCCTCCGGAAGAGGCTTTCCGTTCACCGAAATCAGCCAATCCAAGTCTCCGTCCTTGGTCTCTACTACTTCCCTCACTTCGGTTTTTCCAGATTTTCGCGTCTCTAGCCGCAGCATCCAATGACTGCGATCGTTTTTCTCGGCTTGCAACTCGTTGTCGATGATCTGGCGTACAAACTCGTTCGCAGGCGGTCGCCCATCAGAAGTTTGCGAGCTACTTGGGCACGCAAAAGGTAAACTGACAGTTAACACAACCGCGGTAATGACTCTGAACACAACCATTTGACGAGCAACCGCATGGGGCGGTTGCCAACCATCTGCAATGTGGATGGCAAGAGAAGCTGAAGACTGTTTCTCCTCCGCCTGGCGGCGAGGACGTTCCGACGCTTGGAAGGCGGCGGCTTCATTCTCCAAGTCCAGCCCGCTGAACCTCCCAGAATCCGCCACCCACGCTCGGCACACGGAATTTGTGACCTGACCCCAGGTTGAGCACTGCTGACCAAAGGGTCTAGAATTCTGCTGCCACCATTCAAGACTGTGGGAGGTCCACGTGCCCCACTACGAATTCTTCTGCCACGCCTGCAAGAAGACCTTTTCGAGTATTTTGACCATTGCCGAGCATGACAAGGAAAAGGTCACCTGCCCGCACTGCGGCAGCCAGAACGTCGAGCAGCGCTGGTCCGCGTTTTCCGCCATAACCGCGAAAAAGAGCGCATAAGATCGTACTCGGAGGTGAGGCATGGGTCCCGCCAGTCCTGATGATCCCCAGAGCCGTAGCGGGAAGACCGCAGGCAGCATCCTCGAATGAAAATCGCAGTCGAGGCAGAGCTACAGTCGGAGAGGACCGCAACGCCGCTCTGCGTCAAAACCGCTGATCTCAGCCTGGAAGGTTTTTACGTAGAGATGATGTTCACGCTAGAAGTAGGAGCAAAATTGAAAATTGTGCTCTGGATCGATGATGTAAAGGTGAGCGCAGGAGGCATAGTCGTGACGCGCGACCTCCAAGTTGGCAATGGAATAGAGTTTACACACATGGCTCCCGAAGACCGAGCCAGGCTCAAACATTTTCTGACAGTTGAAGCCGCCGGCAAAGCTTCACAAGGAGGGTTGTGAAGAATGTCGTCGTTGGGATCGTTTCGGTTTGTGTCCCGAGACGCAGCTCGGTGACTACACGCGGATATTTGGCTGGTGTCGCCACTTGTCCTGAACTGCCCGGAGATGCGCTAGTCAGCACCCGTGCGAAAAGCAATGCTCTAGTCATCGGACTGCTCCTTTGCGACTAGACGACAAAATATTCACGCCACGTCTCTCGCGGTCTGAATTTCATAGGCGTAACAAGGCATTGCGGCCTCCCACTTCAAGGCGCGAATTTGATTGGCGATTTCAGGCGCGTGGCTTCGATCCGCAATCTGTGCTGGTACCTCCAACGCTTCATTGATAGCCGTTAGAGGAAGGCTGCTGCCGCCTGTTTTAAGGCTCGTCAGACGACTCGGGCACGGGCGAATCCCTTCGCTGTTTGCTTCACACCTCAAACCCAAATGCCAGCAATTCATGCAGGGGGACGTTCATCGGCGGGAATCTCAACTGCTCGTTTGCGCCCATCTGGTAAAGCAATTTCCAGTAAGAATCTATGGTCGCTTCGTCTATTCCGAAAGCCGATAGCACTACTCGGGCTTCTTTTTCCGAAGGATAGGTCTGCGCAGAACTGGAACCGTATTGGGGCTTGGCTACGCTAATCCCAATGCTGCCATTTTGACGGCTGACGCTTATCACTACAAGCATAAGGGGCACAGCTCGGCGCTTAGACGGTGGAGCTAATGACTGGATGTCCCGAGGAACTCAGTTCTGCTGATGCAGCGGAGCATGTTTGGGGATAGTGGTTCTTCCGCGCTCGATTGCCACGAAGACCAATGAAAGCACAATGACTGCGCACGCGATGAATATCATAACCCCGTTACATTGCTTCCCGACGATCAACCTCGCACTCTCCGGTTGGGTTTAGTGGAGCGAACTAGCTACTGAGGAGAAGGCATTATTCGCGTTCGAACCGACTAGACGAATAGTGCCGACCACCAGAACGAGGATGACGGCCAACATCACGGCATACTCGGCAATATCCTGACCGTCGTCCTCGAACCATAGCCGAGAGATCAAGCTAAACATATGTCCTCTGGTTGACACGACCTAGGCTGCCATCGGTCGTCCGATTGCGCCATCGGGTACGGACTGTATTCCTCCCACGGGGAAAGTCGAGGGCCGTTCTCTGGCGACTGGCAGGCAGGGCACGGCTGCCGCGGAAGAGGGAGTCTGATGACTCCGCAGTTCAACTGCTCTGCGTTATCCCGACTGGCAAAGTCCCTACCAAGAAGCTCTGCTCGAAATTGATCCTAAGAAATTGGCTGAACGCGTACAGGAGGCAGAGACCGCCATCTTTAGACGGCTTCAGCAATTGAGCGAGGCTCAAGACGGGGAAACCGAGCGTCAGGTCATCCAGGGTGCGAGATGCGCACTGAGGATTCTTAAACGGGACAGCCTGAATTTTCCCGATTGGGAATCGGGCTCACGCGGCTCTTAACAAATTCTTGGCCTGATCGACCAGCGTCTTCATGCTAGCCGCTTTGGAAACGTCCGCACTGATCCCGACAGATAATGCTTCCCGCTCCAATGTTTCGTTGTCGTGAAGCGTGAACAGGATGATGGGCACTGCGGGCAGCATCTGTCTGAGCAGTGGGGCGGCTTCTAACCCGTTCATCACGGGCATCGACAGGTCGAGTACGATCAAATCGGGCTTCGATTCTTGTGCTTTATCGATTGCATCCCGCCCGTTTTGTGCTTCTCCCACTTCCCAATCTGAGCGCTCCTCGAAGGCCGTCCGCAACATGTGCCGGATGACTGCATTGTCATCGACAAGGAGAATGCACTTGGTCATCGCACGACCCCTGGCTCAGGGATACTCCACGAGCCAAAGCTTGCGCCATCAGGTCAACAGCGTATTACTTGCCGTCACGAACCCTTATAGAAATACGCCTTTAATTAAGCGGCACAACCGCGCAAGCCTTTTGTGCACCCAAGGTATGCACCATCATTCAACCGTCACGCCGCGCAAGCGGTAAGGAGAAATCCAAATGACAGACGACGTTCAAAAGAATCAGGGTCAGAATCCTGGGCAATCGGGCCAACAATCCGGACAGCAACAGAAGAACCCGCAGGATGTTTCAAAGAAGGACCCTTCTCAGGACCGCAATAAGGAGCAGGATGACAGGCAGGGGCAAAAGGACCAGGGCGGCCAGCGCCGTGCTTCCTAGGCCTTTGGTTAGGGGTCTCGGTCGGAATTGGCCGGGGCCTCTTTCTCCTGCGAAACTCATCGGAACCCAACTGATCTATCGAGGATACTATCGTCTGGAGATGCCAAATGAAATTTAAGAAGCAAGAATCACTTTTGACCGCCCTGCTCGGTACCGGCCTTTATCTGCTTGAGACCCTACGTGAGCGTCTGCCAGACAACATGGACGACATGAAAGGCAGAGCCAGGGAGACGTATGAAACCGCATCCGACCGCCTGGGCCACGCCGCCGACGCTCTTCGCGGCAAAGAAGATTCCCAACTATTCGGCAAAGTGAGTGCTCTGCTGATCGGAGTGGGCATTGGCGTAGGAGTCGGCCTGCTAATCGCACCGGCCAGCGGGGACGAAACGCGAGCCGACATCGTCGACAAGGTTTCGGACTTCGGCGAAAGGGTCCGTGAGCGCACCACTGGGAAAAAGCCGCGCGGGGCAACCGGGACTTCTGGAGAATAGAACGCACAATTCAATCCAACGTAGGAGGCACGATGAGCATCTGGACGATATTGTTTGTTATTCTGTTGATCGCTTGGATCGGCGGTTTCTCTGTGTTTCACGTGGCGGGTGGACTCATTCACCTGCTACTCGTATTTGCGGTAATCTCTCTGATCTTGCATTTCGTGATGGGCTCACGGACAACGTAGGACCGCAAGATCGTGACCGCGACCGAAATCTGAGCATCCCCCAGGCTGAAGGAGGATTACATGCAGCGTATATATCGGTACGTAGGTTCATTTCTACTCGGTGCGGTCTTAATTGCACCTACGGGGCTCCGGGCCGCTTTAAATCGGCAGGATGACCGGCATCAAGATGACAGACAGCGGGAAAACGAACACCAGAAGCGGTACTACGACCGTGAGCACAAGGACTACCACAACTGGGATGATCGCGAGGCCAGCGCTTACCGGAACTGGCAGCAGGAGAGGCACGAGAATCGTGACTTCTCCAAGCTGAAGGCAAAAGAACAGTCGGAATATTGGAAGTGGCGGCACGAACATCCAGATGACGACAGGGACCGGCACTAGTTCCCCAAGCCCGAAGATTTCGGTTTCCGGAACAAACAAGGAAATCTGCGTCGAAGCTCTGGCGAATCGGTTAGGTTCGGGTCGGAAGCATGAGTTGCATCACACCATCGGCATCTGAACACGTGAGGTGACAGATGCCGTTATTCCCTTAAGTTCTAAGCTGCTTTTTTCTCTTGCTTGACCTTCGCCCACCTTGCGCGTTGAGCCGCCGCTATTTTTCTGCGCCCCGCTGCTGAAATTGTGCGTCTAGGTTTGGCCATACTCAACTCGTGCGAGTTTCGCTTCGCCCATCGCGCTTTTTGCGCGAGACTAATCTTCCTTCGAGCAGGAGCCGAGATCTTTCGACGTGGGTTCGTGGTTTTGACTGACCTTGAGGCCAGCCTGACAAAGCGGAAACAGCAGCCTCCAACCGACCTAACTCGAATGCAGCTTTGTCGCGGGCAGCCCTCAACTGCTTGAGTTTTCTGCCACATTTTGGAATCTCAGCCAATGCGTGTTGGCAAAAATTGTGACACCTCCGCAATGGCCGTCTCCCGATGGGAGCGCGGTCAGGCTGAACCGCCTGCTCATGCGTACATCCGGTTCGGCAATTTGTCGCAGACATTCTTCCTTGAATTCTGCTCCGATGGCGGGTTGCATCCTTTGATCCTTGCCTGCTTCGTTTCCAAAACCGTCCATGCATATCGCAGCCCGCATAGGCTTACAGTGCCTGAACCATCAAGATCGACTCCGTAGTCGTCGATATCGATCACCTTACTCGTAATCCGCTGGTGATCTAGGTCGAAAGTCGGTCGAATGAGGAAGGATCGTTCTTAGCGAGGTCGAGATCGTTGTAATGCGCCGGCGTCGTCAGGTTCGCATTGAGCCTCAAGCTCGGCACATCACCGTTGCGCACCGTCAAATAAATTGAGATTCGAGTGGCGAAGCCAAAACACGACTCGAATGCCGTACAAGAGTACCCGTCCGAAAAGGAGGCACGAGCAGTTCTAAGGGGTTTTGGCATCAGCCAAGAGGCAATAAGACTTTCACTTGAAATTGCTTCGCCGACTCGGCGCTAACGAGCACTTGACTTTCCCTCCGATGGATGCCCCACAGCACGAATTATTGTCGTGTGGATTTCGGCTATAGAAACCACACGCTACGTTTACTCCGGCCAATCATCAATTTAAGGCTCGGGGACAGTAGGAAATGCTCGCTGAAGAAAGCTGGGTTCGTTACCAAGAGTGGTCACACGGAGTGGTTCTGTCTTCCGTTTTGAGAGGTTCGTTGTAGGCAAATCACAACAATGATGATATCCCCAAAGAGCAACCCAATATCACCCACACTAAACAGCCCGAGCCCAGCTTGATCTGCTAGAAATGGCAGCCGCGTGTTCGACTGTCGCAGCGCGCCACAACGAGCTCATGGGATGCAAGGTGGAGGCCATTCCCACAACTGGCATCGCCCCAGCGTTGGCCTCGGTCACCAGGGCATTCAGCATCAGTCCACAGAGCATTGATAGAACGCCGGTCTGTACCCAAGGTGACCGAACCTTACGCAGTACCAGCCATCACGATAACGTATATGTTATTGAAAGGCGACGGTCCTGACACTTTGCTCTCAACAGTCGCAAGACTGGTCGCAGGCAAGAAAGCGCTGGCGGGCAGTATTGTCGAAACGAACGAACGACTTAGCGCCTAGCGAATCTAGTCAGAGGGTGTCTTGCCCGCTTGCAAGTAGTGAGTTTTTTTCGTGGATCGAGACACGTACGACGAGCCCTTGGCAAGGCTACAGACTCTTTATGGTGCGATAATTCAGCCTGTATCCCCTGTCCTCACTGTGCAAAACAGTGACCGCATCCGAAGTCGGTTCTTGCTTCTCAAGAGTGTCAGAATGGACAACGCCAGGGCGGATACGGTGTGGTATGATCGCGCCCGCAATGTCCTCGTCAACACCAACCCACCACTAATAAATAAATGTTCTCTACCGAACGTCCCGCCCCACGGGGAAGGAGAAGTACTTTGGGCTTTGGATCCGCACCGGTGGCAAGTGCCACTAGTCCTCAATAACGACCAATTTCTAAGGAGAATAGTTCATGGTCTCTCTTGCCAAGCGATTTTGTAGCCTGTTCCTCCTCGGCGCGATGGCTTTGCTGACCGTTGCCCTCGTGCCTGGAACCGCCAATGCACAAATAGGAAAACGGACCCCCTTCTGCAAGAAGCTATTCAATCCCAACCTAAACCCCCGCGGAAAGATATTTGCGTCCCAGGGCGCGCAAATGTACTGTTTTGGATTCCAATTAAATTCGGCCAGTACCCGCCCACTAGTCCTGGCTCGCCCATCTGGGATTAGGAACGTGGACGCCGCCAATCCCGCTGAAGATATCTCGCCGAATGGGACTGAGGCTTTTGGTCAATCCGAGACCTCCATCGCCGCTGCCGACCAGTATGTAGTAGAGGCCTGGAACGATGCCACCGGGTTTTTTGCGCCATGCCTTTCGCCAAACAACAAGGAGGAGTTAACAGGATTTGGATTCTCCAACAATGGAGGGGCGTCCTTCACCGATCTCGGTGGGCTCCCCAATGTCAACTGCGCTAGTATCCTTTTCGAGGGTGACCCCAGCGTGGAGGCTTGGGAGTTTCAAGGACAACACTATTTCTATATCAGCAGCATATTCGCCAGCACCACTGGTACTGGGCCGAACGACATAGCTCTTACCCCGTGCCAAGTAACCGGCTTCGGTTCCGCAGCCTCGCTCAACTGTGGACAGCCAGTCGTCGTTGCTACCAGTAGCCAGTGTTTCGAGTTTGGTACGCCACCGACGTGTGCTTTTTACAGCTTCCTGGACAAGGACTTTATGTCCATTGATCCGAAACGAGGCAAACTCTACATCTCCTATACCGAGTTCGGCTTTTCAGGCGCGGTCGCCAACGCGATCGAATTGGCAGCCTGTGACCTGAGTGCGAACCCCATGCATCCGGATTGCTCGAACGGCTCGGCCGTCGGCCCGCTTCCTCCGCCTTATCTGATCATTGCCCCAACAGATGTGAACGCCTGTGAGAACGAGGGCGCTTATCCAGGCGTGGACGTCAGCACTGGCGATGTTTACGTAGCCTTTGAGCACAATTGGCCCAGCGTCTTTGGTGTCGGCGCATGCGCAACCGACCCCACGAAGGAGGTTGTGAGCTACGTCCCACACAGCTGCCTAACCCTACCGGCAGCTTCCTGCTCGGCACCGACCGCCCAAACCGCGGCACTGGTGGTTTCCGAATCTGCCGCCATGATTCCGGGGTATAACCGCTTCCCGATGAACGATTTTCCACGAATAGCGGTTAGCTCCACCCACGGAACGGTGAGCATCGTGTGGAACGACGCCAGGTTCAAGCCGAGCGGCGATATACTGCTGCAGAGTTGGTTCACCGGGAGTGCATTCCCCACTCCGGTCCAGTTCGAGCCCGTAGTCGTGGATAACGCTGCCACCGCAGGACACGGTTGGCAATTCCTGCCCGGCATGCGCAACACTGATGACGATGGCAACCTCTACATTAGCTGGTATGGCAGGGCAACACCAAATACAGCGGTCACGAATGTCTACGAGGCGGTTGGAGTAAGTCCGCTGACACTTGCGACGCCATCTAACATCAAGATTACGAATGTGGCGTCGGATTGGAATGCGGTCAGCTCTGACATCGTTCCCAATTTCGGTGACTACACCGACAATTATGTCGGTGCTGTGGGTAGTACCGGACCACCGTTTACAGGGGAGATCGATTACACCGCTTGGTCCGATGGCCGACTAGGCGATCCACAACCCTTTGAGGCCCACATCACTCACTGAGGTAAATGGCAGGCTCGTGGCCGCGATAAACAAGATTCGCGGCCACAGCCCGCTTTTGTTCCATCTCTCTCCTAAAAATCACCGGAACGGATCGCTATCTGTTGCCGAAGAGCCGAGGGATTTGTCGCTTGCAGCCTTCAACTGCGCGAGTATGTCAATGTATTCCCCCTCGGGTTGGGATTGTAGCAAACGACTATCCGCTTTCCGGACAAAAGAAAAAGGGCGCTGCTGACAGGCCACACCCTGAAATTGCCCTCCGTACGGCCGCATTTGTCACAGATGTACCTGCCGTCCATGTGAGCAACATCAGTCGGAATTGGTCTTTTGTAATCTTCGGGACGCACATATTGGCGGGATACTCTGTACCTTGCCGACGACAGCCGGACCAAATCATACTCATGATTAATGCCCTCGCACGTATTCCTTCGTGGATAGCTCAGCACTGGAAGAGTGGCGCAGTGGTCGCCGGTTTTGTCGGAATTGCAGCTACGTGCAGATGGTGTCTGGAAACCGATGAGGTTCGAGATCAGCGTGCACAGCGAAGGAATAAGAAGGAACTCCGGGCACTCGCCGACAAGATTTCAACTTATGGACGTAACGTCCATCAACGCTACCCAACTGGGGACGTAGTCGTCAGCGAGCGCGATTTGGCGGAACAACTGCGCAAGCGCCCCGATTCTATTGCCACAGCACTCGACGTACTCTTGGGCGAACAAAAAGTCCAAAGGGCTCCGCTGAGCGGGTATTGGAAGCTCAACGTCTGATCTCAATCGGGCTTCGACTGACAGTGTTCCGCCTATGCCTCACTCATGTCCGCTCGCTTTGCTGAGCTTCTCGCAGGCAGCTTCAATCGCATCGTGCTGGTGATTGTGCACGTCAACAAACTCAAATCCGCAGTGAGCTTGGTTGCAGTAGCGCACCGAGGCGCGTACGTTCATGGGCTTGGTCGAAGGCAGCGGAATCTGCATCGCGACCAGTTCTTCGGGCGTTAATTCGCCGGTGACGGTCACCCCAATGCCCTCTCGGCAGAGGTCGGTCGAGCGGCCCCATACCTGAGCCTCCTCGCCGAGACGGGATGCAGTCACGCGCACGAGCGAGTCGAATGGAAAGCGCGGACTGCGCCGCTGCTCGGGGCGGAGGTCGCTCGCGCTGGAACCGAACATGGCAATCGCCGGGTGAGATTATGTTCCACCGATTACATTACGCCCCTTAGTCTACGAATGGTTGGAAATTGCGGCAGGAGACGTGTCATATCCGCCGAGCCGCACCACGCCTGAAATTAGTCTCCGCTCGAATACCCACGTTTCTCATCCCCGGATCGAGCCAGAGGTCGTAGCTATCGCGATCAAGGATGACTGGCATGCGGTCGTGGACGGATAATGTCACCGCATTTGGTGTCGTGGTCAGAATCGAGCAGGTCTCTACCGTGTTGCCACGATCCGTCCAGCGATCCCATATTCCCGCGAATGCGAACAACTCGCCTTCGTTGACTTCGAAACAGTACGGCTGCTTGGCTTTCCCCGCCCGCGACCACTCGTAGAAGCCGTCCGCTGGGATCAGGCACCGGCGGAATTTCAGAGCATCGCGGAACGCGGGCTTCGTGGCCGCCGTTTCCATCTTGCGTTGATCATCTGGGCGGCGACAGACGAGTCTTTAGTTCTCATCCCCATTTTTGCACTCCAGGTTCTTGCGGAGCACTATTAGCTGGAACAATCTTGTTCCGTCAAGGTCCGGTCTTCAGGGTCCTGCCCGGTAAACGACCTTGCCACCAAACATTGTCCACAGAACTTTGGTGTCTTTCAGCTCTTCCGACGAAACCGTCAGCACGTCGCGATCGACCAGCACCAGGTCGGCCTGCTTCCCCGGCGTGATCGTGCCAATGCTGCTCAGCTGGTTCATGGCGCGGGCCGAGTTGCGTGTGTAGGCATAGAGCATGGCTTCCCGCGGCATCCGCTCCGACGGGATCAAGACTCCTTCCGGCCCCTTGCGCGTTTCCGCCTGGTAAATGGCCTCGAACACATTCGCGGTGGACACGGGCCAGTCGCTTGCACCCGAGATCACGGTGCCCGCGTGGAGCAAAGAACGCGCCGGATACATCCATTCATAAATTGTGGGATCGATGTAAGGCTTCACCAGTTCGACCGAGTCTTCCTCGGCGGTGGCCCAGAAAAGCTGCAGCGCTGCGATGATTCCAAGTTGCGCGAAGCGCGGAATGTCGGTGGGACTGGCGAACTGGACATGTGTCATGGTATGCGGCAGCCCGCTGTTGCCATTCGCCTTGCGCGCAGCTTCAAAGGCATTGAGGACTTCATGCACCGCCCGGTCACCAATGACGTGAACATGCACGATAAGGCCTTGTTTGTCTGCGGCCGTTACCAACGCCGCGAATGGAACAGGATCGAAAAGCAGCTCTCCCGACAAGCCAGTGTTCTTGTAGGGCTTGGACATGACCGCCGTCTGCGCCGGAATTTCAGCCACACCGTCTGCAAAGATCTTGAAACCGGGGACGGTGAGGTTGGGAATGTTTCTGTATTCCTTGCGAATGGACTGAATCCTTGCCAGAGGATCGGTTTCGCTGCGCGGATGCACTTCCGGAAACGCCGCAACGTGCGCCTCGAGCTCGCTGAGTTCCGCCAGACGCCGGTAGGTTTGCAAGTCCGCTGTGGTTGCCTGCGGATCGAGCCACGCGGTGATTCCCAGGCGGTGGTTGTACTGAACCGCAGCACGGCCAGCTTCCAGATATCGCTCCGGCGTGAGGTCGGGCAATTCTGCGAATGCCTTGTCCAGTCCCGCATCCACGAGGAATCCGTTTGGTTTCAGGTTGCGGTCGAAGCCGTAGTAGCTGCGCTCTATCTCTGAGAGGTGAGCCAGAAAATCCCTGGTGACTCCCGCGCGTTGCAGCATAATCCGATTGGCCCAGCCGGTGTGCCCATCTGAGCCAGCAAGCAGCACGGGATGGTTCGCGTAGGCCCTGGTGCTGAAGCGGGCGTTCAGGTCATCGGTGTTCAACCAGTGTCCCGAGCTCAGACCCGTGATGTAGAGAACGTCGCCGCGCATCCCCTTGCCGTTCTTTCTTGACTCGGCGGCGAAAATCACCAGATCGTTCAGAGAGATACCCGGGTCGTCGACTTCAGCGGTAAGGAGAGAGACGCCGCCATCAATCGAATGCTCGTGGCTGTCGATCAGGCCCGGGAGCAGACAACGCCCTTGCAAGTCTGTGTTCTCGGCGCTTTTGCCAACCGCGGCTGTCACTTCGGCATTCGTTCCTACGGCGAGAATCTTGTCGCCGCGGATAGCGACCGCCTCGGCGTAGGGATGATCGGGCTCTCCGGTGAAGATCTTGCCGTTGTAGAGCACATGTTCCGTAGAGGACCCACCGACTGCCCACACAAACGATGACAAACAAATCGATACAAGCGCGCTCGAGCAAAAGCTATGTTGTCTCATTCTCTGCCTTCCCGTTATTCTAGGGTTCCCATCTTCGATTGATGGTGACTACCAGGAAACGCATGTACAGTTGCGACGAAGTCTTGGCCAAAAGAGAATGCCAGAGCTGTGTGATGAGTCACCTGCGAGCCGTTCTCTACTTCGCGGAGTTTCAGCTTAGCCCACCTTGCCAATCGGCGCTGTCGAAGTAGTGCTCGGCAAGCTGCTTTCTCCGCGACAGTCGATAGGGCCCGCACATGAGTGAGGAAGATTATGGCAGATTGGATGAGCGCTCTTATGGGACCCCAGCCCGGGCGGAGGTTGGCGGAATCCGCCCCGTCGCGCTCACAGAGTTCAGCTGAAATAGGCCGTCGAACTAGGAAAATCGATGTGTGCCATGGCGCATGGCCTGGCGGGAGGACCTTTGGGGGGACCTACCCGGCCTTCCTTAATTCTTGCCGAAAAAGATGGTTACCGTTCGCGAGATTGAAACGAGATCCGAAGCGAGATCGGTTATCGACGGTCTATTCAACCGTAACTCGAATGCCGGCCCAATGCTGTCAATGGGTTGCCGGTCGAGCTGCATGATTACTGCATGATTCTCTTTCCCGCCTGAGGATGGCCACGCGACAGCCTGGAAAGTGCAAGCTATTGAAAGCACACGGCTGGATTGGCCTACTGCACGTTCCTATCTGTTGCATTGGCGAGACTTACGCTGGGCGGCTTTGAAGGGAAGAGACTGCTATTGCCAACGGGCTCAGCATCTTAGCGGAAAGATCCAACAAACAAATAATTATTCGCACCGCAGGAATGGGCTAGCGCCAATGGCAGAGTTGACCTCACGGTGCTTGAGGACCCTCCCCAACCTCTTGAACGCATCCGTCCGGGACAGCTCGTAAGCGTCGGCAATAGCCTGAACCCCGTCCTTACCCTCCCGGACACTTCGTACCACTGACTGCTGTGCTTCTGTCATACTTTCTCCTTTTATTCGCCTTTAACAAATGCGAGTTGCTCACACTCAACTTTGGGAGTGGCGGCTTTTGCCACTGGCTCGCCACTCAAATTTTTGAGTTGCAAACGAGTGGCAAACCTGCAACTCGGCAATCACAAATTGTTGATTCTATGAGCCGAAACTATTGATTGCTATATACTGCCACTCTTGCCACTCCCGCCACTCCAGTGGCAGAGTTGCAAGATTACGATGCATCAGCTTTTGGCCTTTTCCGCCCCCTCCGTGCCGATTCCAGGGTGTCTCGAATCTCCCGTGCTTTGTCCCATCCGCACTTGTGCTCCTGCATGATCTCCCTCAACGTCGGCACCTCCGGCGCTGGACCGACGACAATAGCGGGCTCGATGACAACGAGCTTCCCCTCCTTATCAAACCCCAGCTCCACCTTCTGCACCCTAGCCGTCCTCGAGAGTATCTGCACATGCCGAATCTGCCCCCACTTGGGGTGATCCTCCTCGTCCACGGTGATGTCTACCACCGTATCCGCCTTCCGTGCCCATGCCGACGACCCAAAAGCCCTGTCTCGAGGTGCCGTGTAACGTTCCTTCGGCTTCATCTTGGGCATACCGACAGTCGCCACAATGGCGCAATGGTACTTCTCCCCCACAGCCCTAACGTTGGTTGCGGCGTTTGCTACCCACTTCATATCCTTGGCATCCGGCACCCACATGTCCAATCCCTCGACAAATAGCACCTCAGGCACCGTCTTTTGAGCCGCCAAAATCTCTTCCAGAGCTTTCGCCGGTTCCATGTTCCCCTGCTTTGCGGTCACGACAACGTAAGGCGGAGGGTCCTTCTCCATCCCTAGCATCTCAAGCTGTCGGCGTAGCTCATCCTCTGACCTATCCTGCCAAACAACCAAGTAA
Source organism: Acidobacteriota bacterium (assembly GCA_013290025.1). Taxonomy (GTDB): domain Bacteria; phylum Acidobacteriota; class Terriglobia; order Terriglobales; family Acidobacteriaceae; genus JABCYV01. Next base: position 3,021 of record JABCYV010000042.1, on the reverse strand, counting down.
GACCTCCCGCGTCCCGCCCTACCGAAATAGGACTCTCCCTTCTCTTGGGCTCTCAAAAGGTTCAGCCCTACCGATGTCTTACCGGCACCTGAGGAGCCCTGCACTAAATGCAGAGAGCCTAACGCAAATATGCCGTGCAACTCTCCCTCCCGTGGACCCAAGATAAAGCGGTGCCCTGATCTTTCCTCAGGCCGCTCCTCATCCCATTGCTCCAAGTAATCCCAAATGGTGAGGATGGTCCCGCCGCATTCCGCCGCCCTCTCGTTGCGCGCATCCCACGCCAAGCCCTCCATGTAAGCCGGGGTGAACTGGTCAATCACCTCTTGGGGAAAATCGTGGATGAGCTGCCCCCTCATGCAATAGATGGCGTGCTCCGCACACTCATCCCTGACGGCGGCTTGATAGGCTTCCTCTTCACACATCTCTCGAGCGGCCTCCACGGAGTAGAGGTCTGGTTGCTCCACCCATCCCGCCCTGACCCACTCGTAAGGATCAGACCGCATCAGCGCCCTTTTCCTACCCTCCGCCGTTTCCGTGTTGATGTTACGAGGGCCGTAAACAAACTCCTCACTCTTCTTGGCCTTCTCGAAAAACTCCTCGAGTTCCACCGTCATACCGTTTGCTGTTGTCATACTTTCTCCTTCTCTTCCAATTCTTGTTCGCGCCTCTTCAAGAGCACCGACACTTCGGCAAGCTCCGCATCTGGTAGCGCGCGGAGGATGGACTGTTGACTCCTCCCGGTCTTCATGCCGTGAGTCTTCTCAATCCACCTCAACGCAATCACTCTTTCGACAATCTCTTCAATCGTCATATTTTGTCCCAGTTCCTTTCCAACCACCTCGAGAGCCTAGCTCTCTCCGCCGTTGGGAAATATTTGTACATGCTTTCCAGCACATGATCCGCTTCCAACTCAAACCCCACAGCCCCCGGCCACTCCGTCCGCGTTTCCGCATCTTGGATGTACGCTTCGTACCTCTCCAAATACTCCGCCGCCTTCCGCAACCTCTGCGGTGAGTCATCCATGAGCCCTAAAGTCACATTACATTTGTGACATAATTTGCCTCGGTGCCTCATCCGCTTGTGGTCATGGTCTTCAACCTTCCCCCTCTTGCCACAAATGGCGCACTTCTTGCCGTCAAGCCGGAGCATGTGCCCCAAAATGGTCCGCGCCAGCTTAGGTGGAAAGTGTCTCCCCGTGAGCCCGATCCGCTTTGCCGTGCGGAGTTTGTGCCATTGCCGGTCACGGAGCTTACGAGACTTGGGTTTCTTTCTCATTGGATGTGTGTTTCTTCCTCGTCTGTCAATGCCTCCAACCTCGAGGCAATCCGGCACTCTGCATTGTGGAAGTGATGTATGATGCCGAGTTCATCTGTCTCCGTGGCTCCTCCACAGTCGGGGCATGGAGCGTTCTCTCCCTCATACTTCAACCCCAACGACTCCACCACCTCCTTACGGCAACCGTCACACACAGGCAGCGCATTCCCCTTCTGGATGGAATCCATTACCCGCCGTTCAAGGTCCCGGTGATACCTCTGCTTTGCTCTCTCATTTCTGTCCATGATGGGCCTCCTCTTGCGCTTTGATTCGTCGGGCACGCTGGGCAAACCACGCCCGGTCTTCAGGTGACTGTGTCTCCGGTTTGGGGTGGTAGCCAACTTGTATGAGCAACCAGTACCCGTGGATACCACCGTCAAACAAAATCCCCGGCTCTCCCGTTACCCACCTTATCCGGCGTACATGCCGCATCCCAGCGAGTAGCCCCCGTACATATTTCGCAGTGAGGACCCGCCCACCCTCCCGCACGTCCTGATATGTATCCCGCTTCTCCCTGGGACTAGCGCTGTAGTGGCGCGCCCTCCATTGGTGGGCAGCTATCTGCTCGAACAGCCCCCGGCTAATCGGGGAGAACGGTTCAAAGTTTCGCGTGGCGGTGTCTTTGATTACATAATTTTTGCTCACTTGCCCACCTCCTCCCGCTCCGGAAATGGGTCGAAGCCGTCAACAAACACCGGGCTCTTGAGGTAGTGGGGGCGTTCTTCGTGGGAGAACCGCGCCACATGGAATATCTGACCCGGAGGGTCCCCGTAAGATTCCTCCCACGCGCTGTGATCCAAGAACAGAAGCCGGAGAACAAACTCGGCAAATTCCTTGGCCTCCGGTGTCAGTTCACTCACTGGTACTTGTTTGCGAAACTGCCTCGCAATATCTTCGAGTGCCGCGTCCCATCCATCTTTGAACTCTTGTGTTAGCTCCATAGTGTTTTCCTCTCCGCCATCTTCGCTCCGGCTTGCGGGATTGCTCCAAGAGTGGGGGCGGCTCCCATGCGCGCGCCACATGTACGGTTGAGGGTTTTGCCCTTCACGTTCCGCCGCAGTCCGCCCCCTCTCTTGCAGCAATCAATGAATTGTCATAGACACGGGTTTTGTGTCCTCCTCTGCACCATCAAACAACCTCTCCGTAGCCCCCGCCGCTGCTTCGTATTCCCTTTGGGCCACCTCCTCGGGATACGGTAGTCCGCTCTCTTGGGCATCGGCCCCGCGCACAAACATAACGTGACCGACGGCCGTTGGGACAGAAGCAAGGCACAACAGGGTGCGCCAGTTCTTTCTTCCCGTGTACCTCAATCTCCTCCAGGTCGTCTCCTCCAGGTCGGCGGATTTTAGAACGCCGGCGTTGAGACAAAGGACGCAATGTCCCACCGGCAGAACATGCCCTTGCCCCAGGACGTACTTTTTCTTGCCGGTGTAGTGTTTGCGCCAGTATTCTGTGAGTGACGCCATCATCTCCTCCTCTTTCAGTTGTGCCGATACGCTCGGCTTTGCGACTACCTTCCAAACACCCGATAGACTGCCGAGCCATCATGGCAAGCAAGAATGTTTAGACCCAGAGTTTTCAGGTGTGTCAACTCTTCTGTGTAAACGACCGGGGTTTGTTTTTGGGGATGGGTGCGCGAGGGAAGGGGCAGCATCCCTTCCCTCGCCCAGCGATGTAGAAAGATTCTGCGCTTTCATGACGCGACTC
>JABCYV010000041.1 GCA_013290025.1 Acidobacteriota bacterium | reverse complement strand
CGCGCTTCTCGACCCGCGGTCAATGCGCGAACTGCTCCCCGGATTCGAGAAAGAAGCGCCACTTGATGCCGAAGTCACCAAGGAAGCCGTCTATTTCCTCACCGAGAAGAGTAAATTCAAGTTGCCCATCACGCCCCCGCCTCTTCGCGACCACGGCAACTACGTCATCTCGCTGAATCGCTTTGTGAAGTGGCTCGGAAGCAAAGTAGAAGAAACTGGAATCACCATCTTTACCGGCTTCGCGGGATCGGAGTTGCTTTTCGGCGAAGATACGAAAGAAGCCCGCGTCGCCGGCGTCCGCACCGACGACAAGGGCGTCGACAAGGAGAACCGGCCCAAGTCGAACTTCGAGCCGGGCTACGAACTGCAAGCTAAAGTAGTTATCCTCGCGGAAGGCACGCGCGGTTCTTTGACGAAACAACTAATCGCCAAGTTTGATTTGGCGAAAGATCGCAATCCGCAGACCTATGGCCAGGGGATCAAGGAATTGTGGGAGGTGCCCGCAGGCCGCATCGCGCCCGGCGAAGTCATCTACACCCTGGGCTGGCCGCTCACCGCGAAGGAATATGGTGGCGCGTGGATCTACGGCGGCAAAGACAACCTCGTTTCTCTTGGGTATGTGATCGGTCTTGACTATCCCCATCCGCGGCTCGACCCGCAACATGTGCTGCAGGATTTCAAACGGCATCCTTTCGTTGCCAAGCTGCTCGAGGGAGGCAAGATGATCCGCTATGGAGCCAAGGCACTGCCTTACGGCGGCTGGTGGGCAATTCCTCCGGTGGCTGGGAATGGCTGGATGATCCTTGGCGACTCCGCCGGCTTTCTGAACTCGCAACGCTTGAAGGGAATTCATCTGGCCATCAAAAGCGGTATGCTTGCGGCGGAGACTGCTTTCGACGCGCTAACGAAAAACGACTTCTCTTTCGCCACACTCGGCGCGTTCCAGAAGAAAGTCGAATCCAGCTGGATCAAAGATGAGCTGTGGAAGGTCCGCAACTTCCATCAGGGCTTCGAACATGGTTTCCGGGCAGGACTGTTTCACGCCGGCTTACAGCAGTTTACTGGAGGACGCGGTCTCCATAACCGCTATCCGTCAACGCCTGGCTATCAGCATATGAGGAAGCTCGCCGAACTGCCGGCGGATGGCGGCGACGAAGCATACCTCCTCGGCCCCGCTCGAGGCGACGGTAGGCTCACTTTCGACAAGCTCACCGACCTCTACCACTCTGGCACGAAACATGAAGAAGACCAGCCCGCGCATCTGGTTATTCACGACACCAACATTTGTAATGCGCGTTGCGTGAAAGAATTCGGCAACCCCTGCCAGAATTTCTGTCCGGCTAACGTCTATGAGATGGTCGAGGACTCCACGCAACCGAACGGCAAACGCATCAGCCTGAATCCGTCGAATTGCGTCCATTGCAAAACCTGCGACATCGCCGACCCATATCAGATCATTACCTGGGTTCCACCTGAAGGCGGCGGGGGTCCAAACTACGATGGAATGTGACGCGGGCAGCCTGTGCCCGCGAAAACTACCGCGCCACGGAATCGCGCGGACTCATAGGCATGAATCCAAGAATCGGCACTTAGTGGGACGCCAGGAATCTGTTCCGCTGCCAGGCGACCAAGTCATCCCCTTCGGTTCAGTGCTGCCGCGATGACTCGCGGGTTGCGGCGACCGTGCAGCACTGCAACGACCACAAGCGGCTTTTCCTCCGGCGCGTATGCTACGAGGTAATCGCGTACCGTTTGAAACCGAAGCGGACGCTTGGTGAGATCGGGCCGCTCGTGGCCTTGATAGGGAAAGGAAGCCAGAGAGTGAATTGCTTTGTAGACCTCCTGGATCACTCGATCCGCCGCGTCGAGGTTGTCGGCAGCAATGTATTCCCATATTTCGTCGACGTCGGCGTATGCCTCCGGGTGGAGGACAAACTGGCTCATGAACGCTGGGTGCGTCGGTCTTCGCTCTTGCGCCGCAGGTTGGCAAATGCCTCTTCGCCGTCGACAGGCTTCACCCGGTCGTTCTCGATCTCATCGTATCGGCTATCGAGCATGTCGCGCACCTGGGCAAGTTCCAGCAGATACCCAGCCATTGCATCCTCGACCAGGTCGTCAGGGGCACGCCCCGTTTTCGCGGCGAGGTCCTGAAGCCGGGACTCTGTTTCCGGCTTGAGGTGCACTTCCATAACCGCTAGTTTACACCAGTCAGAGAAGTTCCCAGCCTCCTCAAAAAGCCGATCTGGCGCGACATGCCTTTCCACTAAAATAGTAGGAGTAAGTCAGTATGAGCTATGACAGTTACACTCGTGAATATCACCTGACCCGGAGCGGTTGGGTGCCCGGAACCGCCAGTTACGACACGGACAAGGTTGAGCGCCCTGTCGACACAGTGGAAACCTGGTTGCAAAAGGTTCAGCATTCTTCCCCCTACGCTCTGCAAGACATCGACTGGGAACGACTGTGGGTTTCCGACACGGTTAGTTCTGAAGAGCGCGCCTCCTTGAACTCTAAGTTCGCACACCCTCGGATCGCAGCAGATGAAGCCAGCCGCAGATCTTGGCAGCCGAAAAAAAAGCGCCGCCAACCGGAATGAAAGACGCTAAAGCGCCCTGAAGCCATTCCTGTCAACCAATCAGGGGTGCAGACTTCAAAGTAGAATGCACGGCATGAAGCACCTAACTCTGCTACTGCTTGGGTTCCTATGTGCCTTCTATTCTGCGTCTCAATCGTCGGAAGTCCGAGACTCAAGGCTGATGACCGAGGCCGAATACAAGAACTTCTTGACCGAGGTCGAAGCCAAGCTACCGGGATGGGAGGCGGCTCTGAAAAGGATTGATCCTGCGAGTACCAACGCGTCCTACGCCGTTGGCTAGCAGGTTGTGCAGTATCGAGACCTCGCCATAATGGAGGTCGGTTACGTTCGCGAATGGGTCCCGAAGGAACGTAGTAAACACACTGTGTCGGGGGAACTCGCGCTCGAAGGGTTCCTACGGGGTGTCTTTGACTCGATGGACTTGGTCGTGTCGATTGAGATAGCCGCCGGAATCACGGCCTCGAATCTGGAGGAGTACGCAGAGGGGACAGGAACCTTGATCAGGCGGATCGGCAACGACCTGACCGCGAGGGTAGAACTGCTTGAGAAAGGCGCCTGTCGGTAACCAAACTGGTTTGTGTAAGAGAAAATCTATGAGCATCTGCCCCCGTTTACTCAGTTCTGCTTCCCTCGTATTCCTCGCCCTCTCGGCCATCGCCCAGCACCCAGTTCAGCCCTCCACCCAACAGTCGGCGCAAACCCCAGCGCAGGAAGCGCTCGAAAAGTGGCGCGACTCCAAAGCAGCCACGCTGCGTGATGACTTCGGAGAGCTCGCCCGCTACCGCGCCGCCAACGCCGCCCTCAAGCCACCAGTGGCCGGCGAGAGCCGCGTCGTCTTCTTCGGCGACTCCATCACTGACCTGTGGCATCTCGACGAGTATTTTCCTGGCAAACCGTACATCAACCGCGGCATCGGTGGACAAACCACGCCTCAGATGCTGATTCGTTTCCGCCAGGATGTGATTGACCTGCAACCCAAAGTTGTTGTGATCCTCGCGGGCACCAATGACATCGCAGGCAACACCGGTCCCGAGCGGATCGAGGACATCGAGGCCAACTATGCGTCGATGGCAGAGCTGGCGCGGGCAAACGGTATTCGAGTGGCCTTTTCTTCGATCCTGCCCGTGCACAACTACACGCCCCTGTCGCAAAACCCATTCGCTCAGCGGCCGCCGGTGAAAATCCTGGAACTGAACCGCTGGCTGAAGGGATACTGTGCCGCCAACGGCCACGTGTACGTCGACTACTTCAGTGCCATGGTTGACGGGAACGGCCTGCTCAAACGCGATCTCGCGGAGGATGGATTGCACCCAAACAAGACGGGCTACGGCATCATGGTTCCGCTAGCCGAGGCTGCAATAGCGAAGGCGTTAGGCACCAAAGCTTAATTCGATCATCTTGCGCTTATTGGCATCTATAATGGTGGGAGTTTCCGACCGCCGTGGCCTTAGGTAAACCGTGGCTGCGGCGGCGAGGGAGAAGCACGCGGGCGGAGGCGCCCGCGCCACACTTTCCCAAGGGTGCGAGTGGAAACGCCCGCGCCTCCCGGTCCGTACAGGGACCATTGGAAAGGAAACGCCTGCCGGGAGTATCCCGCGTGCGTCTCTTTCCTCGTTGCTGTGTGGCAAAGCAGGTTCCTCGACTCGTCCTCGCCGCGCTAACACGGCTTGGGCATCGCGCGGAATGACAAGGTTTCAAGCTAGAAGCTAAAAGCCAGGAGCTAGAAGCTGGTTCTCTCCGACAAATTCGGCCGCCCGATCACTGATCTCCGGATCTCGGTCACAGATCACTGTAACTATAAGTGTGTCTATTGCCGCACCGGGAACGAAGGCGCGCTTTATGGCGATCTACCGTTCTCCGATTATCTGCGAATGGCGAGAGTGCTTGTGGGAATGGGAATTACGAAGATTCGCCTCACGGGGGGCGAACCGCTGCTGCGCAAAGGGGTCGTGGAGTTCGTGCGCGAACTGGCGAAGCTGCGTCCTCAGGGGCTGAAGCCCCAATTTGATGGAAGCTTTTATGACGCGGCTGAAGCGGCGCCCTTTCACAAACCCAACGGAAGCGACCATGGTTCTGGCAGCGTCTTTGCCGGTTTTAACGAAGAGGACCACCTTGACATCGCCATGACAACGAACGGTCATCTTCTGTCCGAGATGGCCCAGCCGCTGAAAGACGCCGGCCTCCGCCGAATCACCGTCAGCATGGACGCCGTCGACCCTGATCGCTTTGCCCGGATCACCCGTGTGCCCAACGGCTTCGACAACGTGCTAGCGGGCATTCGTGCGGCCCGGCGTGTGGGCCTGTGGCCGGTGAAGGTGAATTGCGTGCTAATGCGCGGCTTCAATGAAGATCAAATCATTCCATTCGGAATGTTCACACGCGAAGAAGGCGTCGTTGTGCGCTTCATCGAGTTTATGCCGCTGGAAGAGGATCGCACCTGGTCGCCCGCAATCGTGGTTACGCTGGATGAAATCCTGCGCCGCATGGCCGAGTATTGCCCGCTGGTTGAAATTCCTCATGCGCGCAGCGAAACCGCCCGCCGCTATCGTTTCGAGGACGGCCTCGGCGAAATCGGAATCATCGCGCCGGTTTCGCATCCCTTCTGCGGACATTGCAGCCGCATCCGCATCACCTCCGACGGTAAAATCCGCACTTGCCTGTTCTCGGTGTGGGACCATGATTTGCACGGTCAAATGCGCCGTGGCGCTTCAGACGAGGAACTAGCAGAGTTCATCCGCAGCGTGGTGCAGAAAAAAGAAGAGCGCCACCACATCGGCGAGCCCGATTTCGTTCCCGCCTCCCGAACCATGGTCCACATCGGGGGATAGAGTCGGAGATTTGCGGCACATCCGCTAAAATCGTTCGCGCGGCTTCTTCCTTGTAATCATCACTGACAAAATTCAACCAGCAAATATCCGTAGAAAGGCTCTTGACAGCGTCATACTATGTATTACATAGTATATGGTATGGCACAGGATGAGTCGGACGAGCCCGGTTCACCCGAGAAGTGGGAAGTGCAGCTTCGCAAGGGAAGCCTGGAATTGGCGATCTTGGCGTCGCTTTGGGGTCAAAAGCTTTACGGACTAGAGATTCTTCGGCAATTGGAGAACGGTTCCGATCTGATCGTGTCCGAGGGCACGGTCTATCCCCTGCTTAGCCGGCTGAAAGCGCTTGGTCTGTTGCGCTCGGAGTGGGTCGAGTCCGACGCCGGACATCCTCGGAAATATTATTCGCTCACCCCATTGGGAAAGCAGCGGGCCAGCGACATGGCTCGCTCCTGGACCCGATTCTCAGCGAGTCTGAATAGTCTTCTGGTGCCTTTGGGGAAGGAGAAGTGAGATGACCATTGCTAGCGATTCGCAGCGGAAGATCGACACTTACCTGCGCAGACTGCGCCAGGGGCTGCGCGGCGTCCGGGAAGAAGATGCACGCGACATCGTGGAAGAGCTACGCAGCCACATTGTGGAGAAAGCGGCCGCTGGCGGCGAGGTGACGACCGAGCGACTCGAATCCGTGCTGACGGTGTTGGGCAGCCCCGAGGTGTTGGCAAGCCAATATGTAACCGACGATCTGCTGGCACAGGCGGAGAGCAGCCGCGCGCCCTGGATGATCCTTCGCGGAGTTTTCCATTGGGCCATGCTCAGTGTCAGCGGTTGTCTGGTTTGCTTAGTTTGCACCGTGGGATACATGCTCGGAGGCGCATTCTTTCTGGCTGCGCTTATAAAACCATTCAACCCCAAGGTTGGTCTTTGGAAAATTGGCCCCGACAATTACTCCCTGGCGCTGGGAATGACCGATTTCAGACCCCAAGGTCACGAACTGCTGGGCTGGCTGTTGATACCGATCGGCTTGTGTGTCGGAGGCGGGACAGTCCTGCTCACAAGTTATGTCGCGCTCGGGAGCATTCGCAAATTTCGCCAGTCTCGGAAGCTCCGGCTAAACCCGAGGTCCTAAATGAATTCAGCAACAAGACCCGACTCAGCTACAACCTCGGTCGGGCCTCAACTCAAATCTGCACATCCTGCTGGAAGCTGGCGCGAGAGTTGGTGGTTGGCGTTCTGCGAATTTGCCATCGTCGGCCTGACCTTCTTTCTGGACAGGCGACATCTCATTCCGGTCAGCAAGACTCCGTTTCTACTGCTGCTCGCGTGGGTCTCAATGCGACTGCGCGGAGTCCGGTGGCGGGACGTGGGATTCGCGCGTTATCGGAATTGGCGGCTGACTCTGATTTTCGGAATTGTGGCCGGCGCCGTCGCAGAGACTTTCCAGCTCTTGGTCACTCAGCCACTCCTGGCACGACTCACGGGCAAACAGCCAGACCTGGCAGATTTTCGAATACTGAGCGGAAATGTTAAATGGACCCTGATCGCGTTGGCGTTTACTTGGACTCTCGCAGCCTTCGGAGAGGAGTTGGTGTGGCGTGGTTATCTGATGAACCGTGTCGCCGGCCTGGGGAACCGCACGCGCCTTGCCTGGATTGTTAGCCTGCTGGTAGTCAATGTGGTATTTGGATTCGCCCACTCATATCAAGGAGGAACCGGGATCGTGGAGGAAGGCATCGCCGGAGTGCTGCTCGGACTCGTTTATCTAGGAACAGGACGCAATTTAGCGGTTCCGATTGTTGCCCACGGCGTCCAGGACACGATAGACACGGTACTGATTTTCTTCGGCAAATTTCCGGGAATGTGAGGCCTCCGGCGTCATTCCGAGGATCCGCGTTCTTCAGTGGGCGAGGAATCTGGCGGGCATCGCACGGCAACAAGACGCGTGGCGAGTCGCAGCAAACTAAACTAGCATAGGGTTCGTGAGACGAATCGGGTTGGTTCTCTGTGCTGCAGCGGCATTGGCAACAACCTTCGTCCCAAACACCAGCCCACGATCTCACCCTGGCGACAAGACGCCCGCCTATCTCGGCTTTGATCGCAACGACTATCCCGGCGACGACAGCTTGAAAGCCCTGCGCCATACGTTCTCTTATGCGGGTTTTTGGCTCAACAATCCGCCCGGCGAGAAGACGAACACTTGGGCTGGCAAGCGCGCCGCCGTCGAATCCGCCGGCTTCGGATTCCTGGTCCTGTTCAACGGCCGCCTCTTCGCCGAATTGAAAACCGTAGCCAACGCCAGCAAGCTGGGTCAATCGGACGCCCAAGCTGCCGTGGCCGCGGCAAAGCGCGAGGGATTCCCTGCTGCAACCATCATCTTCCTCGACCAAGAGCAAGGCGGGCGGATGTTGCCCGAGCAAAAAGCATACATTTACGGCTGGGTGGACGCCGTAACTGCAGCCGGTTTCCGCGCCGGAATCTATTGCTCCGGTATCGCCGCGCAAGAATCGCCCGGCGTGACCATTATCACGGCCGAGGATATCCACCAAAATGCAGGCGGAAGACGGATCGCGTATTGGGTGACGAACGATGCCTGCCCGCCGTCGCCGGGATGCGCGTTTCCCAAGCGGCCGCCAAATCCCGCCGACAGCCGCATCTCGTTCGCCGATGTGTGGCAATTCGCCCAGTCTCCCAAGAGGCAGGATGTGGCGGCAAGATGCGGTGGCTACAATTCTGATGGACGCTGTTATCTGCCAGGAATCGACGTCGCCAAACGTTTGTATGTAGATGTCGACGCGGCAACGTCGGCCGATCCGTCCCAGGGAAGAAACCGGTAGCAATCAGTGGACCGTGATGCTCTTCCGCAGTAACTTCGTGCTGCGATAAAACCTACGGCCGGCAAACTAACTTACTACCCCAGTTCTCCCGGCTTGAACTAGAATAGATCCATACTTCTTATGCCTGATCGTACTTTCACTCTCGAAGAAGCCCAATCCCTGCTACCGGTGCTGGAATCACTCTTGCGGACCGCTATTGACGGCAAAAAGCTGATCGAAGAAGTCGATGCCGAACTGCAAGCGGTCGGCCATCGCGTTTTCCTGAACGGCGGCACCTCTCTGAACATTGTCCATCTCGCCCGCCGCAAGGCCGAGCGCGAGAAAACCATTCAGCGGGTGAAAGATACCCTCGCCGAAATTGACGCCACCGGCGTGCAAGTAAAAGACCTGGATATCGGACTCCTCGACTTTCCCTGCAAAGTGGAAGGCCGCACCGTGTTGCTGTGCTGGAAGTTGGGCGAGAAGGGAATCACGCACTGGCACAGCACCAGTGAAGGCTTCGCCGGCCGCAAGCCGATTGACGAGCGTATCGCAAAGGCGAAGAGAACCAACTAGACCTCGGACTTCGGACCTTAGACCTCAGCCTCAGGATCATCTGGCTTAGGTCTGACGCCCGCCGCCGGAGGTCAGACGCCCGGTTTTCACGGCTGTCCGCCTTCACTCCACTCCGGCCTGAATGCTGAATTCACCAACCACTCCATTGGGGCGAGTAGCGCGCCGATAGCCGCGTTTAAGTGTTTGAAGTCGATGTGTACCAGATCGTCGCTGGGTTCGTGATAATCGGAGTGCAATCCAAAGCTTGAAATGGTGTGCGCCACCACACCTTTCTTTGCCAGGCCGAAATTGTCGGAGCGGGCAAAGAAATTCTGCTCAGTATGCGGATCAGCCACCAGACGGGCTCCGTGTGCCGCCAGGGCCAAGCCTAAATTAGACCGATCCCATCCAGTAAGCCAGAGGCGATCTCCGCGAACGACAGGGTCAGGCCGGCCGATCATTTCAAACTCCAGGTCGGCTGCGATTTTTCCTAGTTCCATCGGCGGATGTTCGCCGAAATACTCTGAGCCGAGTGCGCCCGTCTCCTCGCTGCCAAACAGGGCAAAGATCACTGTCCGCCTCGGACGAGGCCCCGCGCCCAGCACACGTGCAAGTTCCAGAACGGCGGCAACGCCTGAGGCGTCATCGTCGGCGCCGTTGTAAATGTTGTCGCCATTAACCGGCGGGCCGATACCAAGATGATCGAGATGCGCCGAGAGCATCACGACGGAGTTGCGTAGTTTCGGATCGCTACCCCGTAGCTTGCCCACGACATTCAAGGTATGACCCTCCTCCGTCGCAGCCAGGCCCTCAAACTCCAAGACCGTGCCTTCCGGGACGCCTTCGAGTAGCTTGATCGCGCCAGCACTCAACTCCAGCACATTGATGTTGCCTTGTGCGCTGCCAGCCTGGCCTTCCAATTGAGGTTTCAAATGCGGCAAGTCGCGGGCGCCAGCCTCGAACTGCTCGGGTTCATTCGGGCCAGCGAGAATTACACCGGCTGCGCCCTGGGCCGCGGCCACGAAAGCTGTTTGCCGCGCGTCATGCTGGTCCTTGCCTTTGATCAGCACCACAGAACGTTCTCTGATCTGGAAGTCTCCTTTGCCGAGGTCTATTTTCTGCAGTGGTCCAGAGAACTGCTCCCGGGTCAGATAGCTGACCACAAAATCTTTCCCGTTGATGAGCGTGATTTGCTTACCGTCGGCAGGCGTCGTTATCGTGAGTGTTGGCGAGCCGGTGAACTTCCGTTCGATCAGGTTTGCGCGCTGCAGATAACCTCCGTCATCGCCTGCCGGCTGGATGCCATAAGCGCGCAGTTCAGAAGCGATATAGGTTGCAGCAATCAGTTCGTCCGCCGTGCCGCTGCCGCGTCCTCGCAAAGCATCCGAAGCCAGAAACTCCATGTGACCGCGGATGCAGGCAGAGCAAATCTTCGGTGTTTCATGCCGGAGTGGTTGCGATCTCGGCCCTTGGGCATACGTGGCACACGCAACAAGCAGGATGCACGAGAGTAAGGAGGAGGCGAGTCTTTTCATTGGTGATTGAAAACAAGGTTACTAGATTGCGATGAGATCCAGCTGTGCCTGGCTGAACTGGTTTCGACCAACGCCCACCGACGAACGACGAACGACAAAAAATCTGCAAGTCTGCACGGTGTCGGCGTTCTCTACCTTAGCGCAGAGCGGGGAGATTCAGGCCTGCTGCACAGGCTGGTACGCGCTTCTCCGCGTCCGGAATCGTCTCTGTTACAATTTGGCTTACATCAGCTAATCATGCGTCTCTGGAAGCGCGGCGGGGTTTTCTATCATGATTCGTATTAAGTGCCAACTCCAACTGTTGGCTGCACTTGCAACCCTTTTTCTGCTGGCCCTTGCGATCGGGTGCACCGGCTTCTTCGTCAACCCGACGCTAACCGGCGTCACGGTCGGCCCCACGGCGACCATCCAGCAAGGCAAGACAGTACAGATGACCGCAACTGGCACTTATAACGACGGCAGCACCAAGACAATTACTTCAGGCGTGTTTTGGAGCAGCGCCACGCAAACCGTAGCCACAGTTAACAGCACAAGTGGCCTCGTGACGGGAGTTGGGCCCGGAACGTCCAGTATCACGGGTTCCTCTGGCACCTTCAGCGGGAGTGCGACCATCACGGTTGCGCTAAGCGGCATCACTAAGATCACGGTGACTTCTCCCCTTACCAACATCACGTATGGCGCAATGAATCAGTTCACGGCGACTGCCACTACCGCCAGCGGGACATTTCCCGTTACGGATTCAGTCACCTGGACTACAAACCCGACCTCGATTTCCAACGTGAGTATCGACCCGAACACCGGATTACTATCGACGACGTCGGGGGGAACTGGGACGACGACGTTCCAGGTCATAGCGACTGATCCGACGACAGGGATTTTCGGTGCGATAAGCTTTACAGTTCACATGTAGTGTCGGCGCGCCTGCATGGCTGACATCTGCTGCATTGGCACCTGCAGGGGCGGCGACGCTCCAGTCCATCCTCAACTCGCGCTTATTCACGTCTGAGACCCGAGACCCGAGACCTGACGACTGAGAGCTGAAAACTGCTGGCTGGCGGCTCCGGCTGCTATATTGCTGGATTGCTGGTGATCCCGGTGAAACTTCGTTTCAGACTTGCTTGGTCACTGCTCGGGCTACTGGCAGCTCTGCCCTTCTCTGCTTGCAGTCGCGGCCGCCGAGTACAGGAGACTGCCTACGTCTCAGCCACGCAAGCCATCCTGCGCGATCAGGTCGCAGTCGTCTACAAGAAGACCGGTACCGTGAAGAATGGCGAGCCGGTACAAGTACTCGAGCGCGAGCGGCGGTTTGTGCGTGTCCGTGCGGCTGACGGCGCTGAAGGATGGGTGGAGCAGCGCGCTCTGGTTCCCAAGCAGGTTTATGACGAATTCCAAAGACTTGCTCAACAGGAGCAAAATTCCCCGGCGCAAGCTCCCGCCGTCACGCGCAACGATACCAACACCCATCTGGAGCCCAACCGGGACGCGGAACACCTCTATCAACTCGATCAGGGCTCCAAAGTTTCCATTCTGAAGCGCGCCACCAGCGAGAAGAAGTTGCCCGGAGGCGCGAGGCCCGCTCCCGACAGAAAGCAATCCCAGCCCGCAACCCCGCCGATGGAAGACTGGTGGCTCGTTCGCGATGCTCAGGGACACGTAGGCTGGGTCCTGGGGCGAATGCTCGACATCGATGCGCCGCTTGAGATCGCGCAATATGCCGAGGGTCAGCGCATCGTCGCTTTCTTTATGCTGAATCAGGTTGCGGATGGTGACAAGAAAGTGGCGCAATACCTGGTGGTCCTGACCGAACCCAAAGACGGCATGCCTTTCGACTATAACCAGATTCGCGTTTTCACCTGGAACGTCAAACGCCACCGCTACGAAACCGCATATCGCGAACGCAACCTGAATGGCGTGCTGCCGGTTTCCGTCTCGCAGGAAGACTTCGAGAAAGAAGGCACGCTGCCAGTGTTCGTATTGCGCGTGAAAGCCGACAGCGGGAGCGTTGTAGAGCGGAAGTACAAGCTAAACACGCCGATTGTGCGGCGTGTCTTGGCGCCGGGAGAACAACAGCCGAAGCCTGTGGCGCGCAAGAAGCGGCGTTAGCGTCGAGCCGCTTACGAGCGATCAGACCGACGCGGCTAGGATTTAAGGACGAACTGCGGCAGCGGAGGGAGAGTCTCGCTTTCTGCGAGCGCGTGCTGCCACTGCGCGAGCGAGTGCAGCAACTCCGGCAACTGGATTCCGCCAAAATCTTCTGGATAGCTCGACAGATTCCTAGCAGCTCGACTCAGCAGCGAACGCGCACCGACGACGTTTCCCTGGCTGTGATGGTGGAGCCCCACTGCAACCTGAATCAAGCCCTGCAGAAACGTCTTTTCAGGAACTGCGGCGGCGCGCCACGCGTCTTCGAGCACTTCGTGGGCCTCAAAGTAAGCGCCGCTGTTGAACAGTCTGATTCCCCGATGATAGAGCTCCGAATCCACACTCTATTTTGCCTCAAGGATTACAGGGTTTCCCTTGAGCACATACAGGATTTCATATCACAACGAGACAGTCTATCCGATTTTCTATATGAATAACATCTGATCGCCACAGTAACTGTAACAAAACATTAACTGTTATTAGTGATTGTTTTGGAATGGCAGTTGCACAAGCCTGCTTTGGTGACTTGGGTTGCGTGCCGAGCCCCGTTTAGCTACTTTCCCGGCTATTTTGAATTTTTGAGGAGAAATCGCATGAATCGAACTGCCTCTAGCTTGAAGGTTTTCGCGCTAACTATCGCTTTGTTGAGCCTGCTAGCCCTGAGCGTCGGCCTGGCCTACGGCCAAGCCATCAGCGGCGCCGTGGTGGGTACGGTAGTAGATTCCACCGGCGCCGCAGTCGCGAACGCCGACGTGACGTCTACAAACGTCGCCACGGGAGTAACGGCGAGCTCGAAGACTAACAATACGGGTCAGTATCGCTTTGATAACCTCCTCGTTGGCAACTATAAGATTGCCGTGAAGGCCAGCGGCTTTCGCACGACAACCGTGCTGATGGAAGTGCTTTTGAATGCGACCGGCACTGCGAACGTTACACTAACACCGGGCGCAACCAGCGAGACCGTGGAAGTTTCGGGCGAAGCGCCGATCATCGACACGACTACTCCTCAGCTTTCAAGCACGTATGAAGCGAAGCAGTTGTCGGATTTGCCCACGACCGGGCTCGGAGTCAACGGACCGACGGGGCAACAGCTAGGTGTGCTGAACCTCGCGTTGTTGGACTCAGGGGTCGGGAGTAACGGGGGACTGGGAGCCGGCACAGGGCCAGCCGTCAGCGGCCAGCGCCCACGCGACAACAACTTCACAATTGAGGGTGTTGATAACAACAATAAGGGCGTAACCGGCCCACTGGTTTATGTCCCCCCCGACGCCGTTTCGAACTTTTCAGTGTTGCAAAACCAGTTTAGCCCGGAGTTCGGCCACTCCAACGGCGGCCAGTTCAATATCGTAGTCAAAAGTGGCACTAACAGCTTCCACGGTGGCTTGTATGAGTATTTCCAAAACCGTAATCTGAACTCGATTGACCAATCGGTCGTGAACAACACTTCTCCGGGCCAGCGCGTTGTGAACCCTCGCTTCGACAGCAATCGCTACGGCGGGCAGGTCGGCGGACCGGTCATCAAGAACAAGGTTTTCTTCTTTGTAAACTACGAGTACAACGAGCTCGGGCAGGCCTCTGTGCCTGGGGCGCCGCTGTTAGCCCCGACCGCCGCTGGTTACACCGCCCTGCTTGCAGTCCCTGGCGTTTCCGCGGCCAACATCAATGCCCTGAAAACATTTGCGGTATCGCCAGCGCAGACATGCAGCGGTACAGGTAGTAATGCTTGCCCAGTCGTTGGCGGGGTTTCCATCCCGACTGGTGTACTGCCCGTGGTGGCGCCGAACTTTACCAACTACAAGGCCTTGACGACGTCCATGGATTTCAACATCAGCGATAAAGATCAGATTCGCGGGCGCTACATTTACAACAACAACACCAGCCTCGACACTGGCGCCCAACTCCCCGAATTCTTTACGCCACTGGTTCAACCCTTCCATCTAGTGACCATTAGCGAATACCACACCTTTTCACCGGTCGTGAGCAACGAGCTCCGCGTGGGCTTTAACCGATTTGCTCAGACCTTTGTAGTAAATAACCTCACGTTACTCCCTACACTTGATGCCTTTCCGAACATTACGGTTACCGAATTGGGCGGACTCAACGTCGGCCCGGATCCCAACGCCCCGCAGTTCGCGATACAGAACTTGTACCAGGCCACCGACAACATAACCTGGATCAAAGGTAACCACACCTTGAAATTCGGGTTTGAAGGCCGGAAGTTCATTTCGCCGCAGAAGTTCATCCAGCGCTCCCGCGGCGACTATACCTATACCACCCTCAGTGATTTCGCGTTCGATCAAGTACCCGGCTTCGGTCAGCGCAGCGTTGGCTCGGCCGGTTATTCGGGCGATCAGTATGGGCTTTACGGGTTTGTCAATGACATTTGGAAGATCCGCTCCAATCTCAGCATTAACCTCGGATTGCGCTACGAGTTCACCAGCACGCCATTCGGGTGGACCCAAATGAGCCTCAATAGCATTGCCAACGTTCCTGGCTTGATCACCTTTAGTTCGCCGCGGGCGCCCAGAAAGGACTTCATGCCGCGTGTTGGGTTCGCGTATTCTCCGGGATCGAGTGGGAGCACGTCGATCCGTGGCGGCTTCGGCTTGGGCTACGACGTGCTGTATGACAATATCGGTGTCCTTTCGCGTCCGCCTCAAATCGGCGCGACGCTCAATTGTCCGAGTGCGGCCTGCGGCTCGCCCTTCCTGGCCACGGGCGGCATAAAGCCCGTGCCCAGCAGCGGCATCACCGTGCTCGATCAAGCGACTGCAAGGGCGAAAACCTCCTCCTTCCTCCCAAATAACGTTAAGTATCCTTACGCGGAATCGTGGAACTTGGGCATACAGCACGTGTTCAAGTCGAACTACACGGCGGATGTCCGCTACGTCGGCACCCGTGGCATCGACCTGAATGTCCAAAATATCCTGAACTTCGCCCCGGGTGTCAACGGCCCGAATTCGGGGCCTTTGGGTCCTTCCAATGTTCCTTTCTTCCTAAACGCTCCGACGGCCGCGCAATTGGCCGCGTTAGCCACCGCGCCCGCTTGGGCCTCCGCGGATCCGGGTTGCAACACGCCGGGTGGGAACCCCAGTTGCCCGTCTGGCGCTGGAGACTTTCCGGGAACTATTTCGAACGCCTATAACGACATAAGCGTCGCGACCTCGAACAATGGCGGCGGCGGCGGATTCTTTCGTCCCGAGTATGTGAATGCCGGGTTTTTCAGTCCGATTACGGCCTTCATGCCCTGGGGCGCGTCCGTGT
The DNA here is from genome assembly GCA_013290025.1 of Acidobacteriota bacterium. Lineage (GTDB taxonomy): Bacteria > Acidobacteriota > Terriglobia > Terriglobales > Acidobacteriaceae > JABCYV01. The sequence continues at coordinate 11,639 of JABCYV010000041.1, read as the reverse complement.
ATCACGGACTGCAGACCCAGCTCAATCGCCGTTTCAGCAATGGTTTACAGTTCCAAGCAGCGTACACGTTTAGCAAGACGATCGATAACAGCACAGCGGATTTCCACTCTACCGACATCTCGCCGCGCCGTCCGCAGGACTTCCTCAACCTGCCGGCGGAGCGGGCCGACTCCATTCTCGATCATCGTCACCGGATCACCATCTCGGCTATCTATGACGCTCCGTGGTACAGCCATAGCTCCAGTTGGTTGAAGCGCAACCTCTTTGGTAACTATGAAATCGCGCCGATCTACACCTGGGAATCGGGTCAGTGGGGAACGGTACAGAGTGGACAAGATGCGAACCTCAACGCGGATGCAGCACCGGATCGAGGCTTCTTCAATCCTAGCGGTCAGAAGGGGGTGGGGAGTGATGTCATTCCCGTAATGAACAACACCTCATGTGGTTTGCCGCCATGCATCGTCGCTTGGCAAGCAGCCAATCCCAATGCCCAATATATCGTCGCGGGGATGGGGACCATAACCAACTCCAGCCGCAATACGCTTCAAACTGCGCCCATCAACAACTGGGACATTACCCTAGTGAAGCACATTGCGATCACGGAGCGCTACCGCGTGGAGCTAATGGCACTACTGCTGAATGCCTTCAACCACGCGCAATACACAACCGGCAGCCCCAACCAGGGACTGCAGATCAGCAATCCTGGTTCAACCCGGAATTTCTTCATTCCGAATAATTCGCAGTTCGACAGCGGCAAGCTGAGCTTCCCGAGCAACGCCCGTACAATGGCGCTTGGATTGAAGTTCAACTTCTAACTGTTACCGACTGGGAGTTTCGGGGAGGGCCTTTCGGCCCTCCTTATTTTTGCTCAGGCAAGTGAGACGCAATGGGGATCGGGCAGGCGATTCCGGCAGAAAACGAAGACTTCGGATCCGGGAGACATGTTCGCTGGATCGGCTAAACCTGTTGGATGCCGAGTTCCTACTTCACATCCAGTGGCGCAGACACGCTGCCGATCTGGCCGGTGAGGTTGTCGCGGACGACCAGCCGTATTTTGTAGCTGCCGGGTGCTAGTTCCAGGGTGTCGCCATAGCTAAGCCCGACGGTGTCGACTTGCTGCAACTGCGTGGGATTGAGCTTCAAATTGTAGCTTGTGCCCTTGTGAGCTGCGTCCTGTCCGGTCGCTGTCCAGACTGCATAGGCGATATCGACGTGCATGTGATTCTTGTCGTCGCTGTCAATCTTCGTTGACTTGGGCGGCATCATCATCGCAAATGTCACTTTGCGCTTGTCTCCATCGGGGGCCACGGGGTTGAGCACGATTCGGAGAGGCAGTCCCGTATAATCCAGCGGCGACTTCAGCGCATTGTCCATATCGTATTTGGCGGTATTTAGGGGGTTTACGGTTGTTTGGGTCAAGAAGTATCCGTGCCGGGCGCGTATCTGGTAGTTGCCAACTTTTACCGTGATCTTCCGCCAACCCTGGCGCCGGTCGCTCTTATCGACGGCATAACTAAGCATGTAGTAGGCAGCGCCGTCGCGGGCGGCATCGCGGATCGCCCCGCCAGTGTCGTTGGTATTCACGTAAGCGTGTCCTCCGGTCATATCGGCAAAGGCGCGCATGGTGTCGACAGTATCGAGCAGCCGGTTTGACTGGTCCTTAATCAAATTATTTCTCTGCAAAAGTTGGTTGGCGCTGACATGTTCGCTGGCGCTATACTGCGCCACCACTAGTCCCCGGACGTCGACGGGGTAGACCGAAATCAACTGATTCTCCAGTGTTTGCATAGTGTGCTGATATGTGGCGAACGATAGACCCTCATTCACTGAAGCCGTGCCCGGATCGATGGAGAATGGAAAGCTGCCGGTGAGCCAAACCAGCGATTTGCGTCCGGGAATCCCACTGGCCCTCTCTGCAATTTCTTGAAACGAAACCAACGTGCTCTCCGCCGCCGCAACTGTCCTCATCAGGCCGTATGCCTGTTCCGCACGCGCCGTCAGATAGTCTGCCAACGCAGAAATGTCGATGTCTCCGTTAGCGTTCGACAGAATCAAAGGCGCGGTCGTCACACCCGGATCGGTTGTTATTGGGCGGAATGAATCATTATCGACAGCGTTGGTGGTAGAGAACCTGCTGCGCAAAGTCTTGAGGGCGGAGACCAGCGCGGTAGTGTCCTCGGTGTAATCGTGCAGAATCCGCAGTCCATTGTTCTCAATTGCGACCAACTGGTAAAGGCAATCGGGCTCGAGATTATTGGACAGATACGAGATCATGGCCTGCCGTGCCCGCGTCTGATCCAGAATCGGAGTGTTCACCATATCAAGCGCTATGATGACTAAGCGTCGCGGCGCCGCATCACCGGCACCCTGATTCGTAATCTCGTTGCTCGAGGTCTTTGGGCGCGAGATGGGCGCGGCGGTTGGCTTGATTTCCTCAACGCTTGCGACCTTCTGGTCCTTTCCATTCTCTTGGAGATGGAAATCCTCTTTCTTAAGACCGCTAACGTGATTTCCATCTTTGTCTGTGACCACGACGGGGACGAGCACATAGATCGCTCGAGTGGAAAAATCTAACGGACTCTTGTCATAAGCCTGGAAACGCAAATTGGCTTGCTCTGTCGGATCCGCAAGACGGCTGTAGTCTGGGACTGGCGGTTGAGCCGTGCTCCCTCGAGGCGTTGGGGAGCCACCCCTTTGGGCTATGGCTGGCGGGGCAGAAGCTAAGATGAGAACAACGAGGACGAAACAGATACAGCGTACCGTGCGGGACATTGAAGGCCCTCCGGTGAGAAGTGGTCGCACACCAACGGGTGGCTGCAAACGTGACAGCATCCTAGTCCCTGCGGCAGGGGCTTGCAATCGCTTATCGCTAGGTGTTCTCGTCAGTTGGGAACTTGAATATGCTGCACCTTGACAGGGCCGCAGGGCATCCAACGGCTTCTGCTGCTGCATCCCGGCCACATGCAAGCATGAGGCAAAGCACCCCCAATCGTTTTATCTTCCCAGAATCGTGTAGTGGGAGCTGGCAGCCATAAAGAAAATCAGGGGGACTGAGAGGAACAGGTTTGTCCGTGACGCCAGGAATGCCTGCCGGGCCAGGGCCGCCGCGTTGGCTGGAGGAGTGCCGGCGAGGGTCCCTCGAATGATCTTCTTGTTGTTAGGCCAGATGATGCCCCAGACGTTGAACAACATAATGAATCCGAATCCGCCGCCGATGCCGATGGAGAGGACGTGGTTGTCATCCTGCCCCACGGGGGTGAAGTTCACAAAAAGCCATCCGGCAAGGACGACCACGACGGCGGTAACAGCGCCGAGCACGTAGCCGCTAGGCGCCCGCGAGATCACAAAGAACAAAATTCCCCAAGCTCCGATCCAGATGAGCAGGAACAGTCCAATTGTGCTCCCAGCGCTGACGCCCATGCGGGTCGCGTCGGCCGCGACATAGATTTGCGCCCAGTACCAGAAGCCTACGAAGACCGTCAGGAGCGCGCTCCACCTGAATAGCTGCAGCGTCGGCATGGTCATGAACTGAAACACCTTTGGCTTCATGCCCGAATCAACTTGTTTCATGAAGGGCACATTGACCAGATTGAAAAAGTAGAGCAATCCCACCCAGGTGATTCCGGCCACAAGATGCACCCAGCGCAGCAAGATGGCAAGCGCTTCGGTGCCGGTGTGAGTAGGCATCACCCATGAGACTGCCAAAGCAATCGGATACTGCATAAGGCTTTCTCCGCTAACCGCAAAGTGTAAAGCGAGGCCCCGGAGCCCGAGGACAGTGAGCGTCCGAAACGAATGGGAACATCAGGCCTTTGACAATGACTTTCCGAGATGGGGTATATGCCGCATCCCGATATTTGGCTGGTGTAGATTTGAGGTGATGGCATGTTTACATTTCAAAGACCGCATGTCAACTGGTGGAAAAGGCTGGCTTGAAAAGTGAACGACAAGGCCGTATCGTAAGCTTAAAGAAACTGGCCGCCGACGTGAGAGCTTGGTTCGTAGTCGCAAGAGCCTAGGAGATCGGCAATGGAAAACAAGCCGGCAGCGCAGAACATTCAGGATTCCTTCCTCAACACAGCCCGCAAAGAGAAGAGCAATATCACCATATATTTATTGAGCGGGGTGAAGTTGACAGGCCGCATACGTTCCTTCGACAAATATTCTGTCGTGCTCGAAACCAATAACCAGGAGCAGTTGATCTTCAAGCATGCCATCTCTACGGTTGCGATGGGGAGAGCGGTGCACAGTCACGGCGACAGACCTACTGTGGTTGCCGCCCCAACCCAAACCGCGGCGCCAGAGCCGATCACGGGTTCCCGGCCGTCGGGCACAGGCACAGAAGGATAAGGCGTTCCTCGTTGCGCGGTCCAGAATCCACAGTTTCCCGGAAGCCCAGCGACCGCCAGTCCTCCCTGGCTACAACTAAAGCGACGAAAGAGCGCGCCTTTCTAGTTGGCCTTGACTATCCCACCCGCCCCCGGACTGTACGTGGTGCCAAACATACAAAGGGCGCCCTTACTGGCGGCGCGCAGCAGGCGCGCGACGCAAACAGGCTGGCTGCAACTTCCAAAGCCCCCCACATTCCTGAATTCAGTGCCCAGCAATCGCTAGACGAACTCCGTTCCCTAGCCACGAGTGCGGGTGCCGACGTTGCGGGCGAGTTCCTGCAGCGCCGCGACCGACCCGATCCTGCCACCTTGATTGGCAAAGGCAAACTTGAAGAGATCGCGGGTGCAGCGGCCTCGGTATCTGCCGATCTCTTGCTGTTCGATCACGACCTCACCGCCTCTCAGCAACGGAATATCGAAAAAGTTGTCAATACGCGGGTAATTGACCGCACCCAGCTCATCCTCGACATTTTTGCAAAACATGCTCGGACTCGTGAAGGCCAATTGCAAGTTGAGTTGGCGCAACTCGAGTACCTGCTGCCGCGGCTGGGTGGACGCGGTATCGAGATGTCGCAACTGGGCGGCGGCATCGGTACCCGCGGTCCAGGTGAGACTCAGCTGGAAACCGATAAGCGGAAAATTTACCGGCGAATCCGTCACGTCAAAGGACAAATCGAGAACGTGCGGCGTATTCGAGCGCAACAGCGGCAGCGGCGGGAGTCGGTTCCGGTAGCGACCGTGGCGTTAGTTGGCTATACCAATGCGGGAAAGTCAACGCTGTTCAATGCTCTGACCCAAGCCGCGGTTCTGGAGTCGCCCAGAATGTTTGCCACTTTGGATCCGACAATTCGCTCTGTCGCCCTGCCCTCCCGGCGGAAGGTGTTACTGTCAGACACGGTGGGTTTCATCCGCAACTTGCCTCACACGCTGGTTTCGGCTTTCCGCGCCACTTTGGAAGAAGTGCAGCGGGCCGCCTTGGTTCTGCACGTTTCTGATGCCAGCAGTCCCCTGTCCGCGGAGCAAGATGCGCAGGTGGAAAAGGTGTTGAAGGAATTGGAAGCGGACGGAAAGCCGCGGCTGCATGTGATGAATAAAATTGACTTGCTGCCTCCGCGGCAGCGAGAGTCCCTGCGGGACGACGCGGTGACGGTGCAAGTTTCGGCGACAAAGGGTATCGGGATGAGCACGCTGTTGGACCGAATCGACCAGATGCTGGAGGAGGATCCTCTTAGTCGAGTTCGGCTCCGCGTGCCTCAGAAAGAAGGAAAGATGCTGGCGCTGCTCGAGGCCCGTTCGCGCATTTACGCCCGTCACTACAAGGACGGCCTGGTGGAGTTGGAAGCGGAGGCACCCGAATCAGTGCTGAGAAGGGTCAAGGAATGGGTGGTGCGATAAGCTCCGAGGAGAATCGCCCTGAACCGGAAGAGCTCGATCATCGCGGCGATCGCAGTTCTGATTCTGATTGCCGTGGGCCGAATTCTCCTGACCTATAGGGCGAATTCCCAGGGATTCGACGAACCTTGCCACGTTGCTGCCGCGATAGAGCTTCTCGACAAGCATACCTACTTGCTCGATCCGGTACATCCGCCCTTGAGCCGGATTGCCATTGGGCTGCCCCTCTATCTAGCCGGTGAACGGTTTCCACAGTGGTCGCCGGACGATCCGCGAAGTCACAACTACAACGACATCGGTGACAGCATTCTTTACGACCACGGGCATTACTTGCGGAATCTCTCCCTGGCGCGTTCTGCGATTCTTCCTTTCTTTGCGATCACGGCAGTGGTCGTCTTTCTTTGGACACGCCGCGAATTCGGCGACTTTGCTGGATTAGCGGCGGCAGTTCTGTTTACGACATTGCCCATTGTTCTGGCCTTCGCCGGTATGGCATATACCGATGTGCCCACCGCTTGCATGCAGTTTGCAGCTTTTTTTGTCTTCGCGAATTGGCTGGAGAAGCCAAGCCTGCGACCGACACTTCTGCTCGGGGTTACGCTCGGCCTTGCGTTGTTATCGAAGATGACGACTTTATTGTTTTTTCCAGCCGGGGCTGCCGGGATATTTCTATGTAAGTGGATAGTTGCCGGTCGTAATGAAATAACGTCGAAGAGCTCCGGAATCAGGTACGCAGCTGGGCTCACGACGGCTTTACTTGTGGGAGCAGTTGTCCTTTGGGGCGGATACGGCTTCTCGGTTGGGCATGTCCGCGAGAGCATGCAACTCTCTCCCGATGCCATGCCGTCTTTTCAACATTTTCCCCTCCCCATGCGAAATATTGCACGGAACATGGTGCTAAGGAACTCCCTAGTTCCCGCTCCGGCGTTGCTCAAGGGTTTTGCCACCATCTGGGCTCTCAATAAGGAGTGGCCTCAGGCCTACCTTCTCGGAAATATCAAGAACGGCGGATGGTGGTATTTCTTTCTCCTGGGCGTCGTTGTGAAGACTCCGCTGCCTTTTCTCGTTTTATGCCTCGTCAGCCTGGCTCCACTCTTGGGATTTGCTCGCCAGAAAAAATGGACAGCCCTGGCTCCGCCGGCATGCGCTCTCGCCATTCTGATCGTGACAATGCCTGTAAGGTACGACGCTGGCGTTCGCCACGTGCTCGTGCTCTTTACCTTGCTCGCAATCATGGGAGGTTGCGGCGCATCGTATCTTTGGCAGGCCCCGGGCAAGGCACGATTTTGGGGCCGACTTCTGCTAGCAGGCCTTTTGTTATGGCAAACGTTTTCGAGTCTTAGCGCGGGGACTGATTTTGTTTCCTATTTTAACGAGCTTGCCGGACATGATCCCAGCAGGGTGCTGGTAACGGGGTGTGACCTCGACTGCGGACAGGATCTCTTTCGGTTGTCCCAGGCGCTGCGCGATAGAGGCGTCTCCCACTTCAGCGTAGCGGTTTGGAGCAGCGCCGATATGACGCAAATGAACTTGCCTGTGTTCGACGTCCTGCAACCCTTCCAGCCAACCCCAGGCTGGATCGCGATAAGCATGCGATCCATGCGCTTTGGCGACGTCTTTCACAGTACTTATCCCCCGGGGGCACTTAGATGGATCGATCGCTACCAGCCGGTGGCGCTGGTTGGGAAAACTATTCGCCCTTATTATGTTCCGGAGAAGTAGGAGTTTAGGAGGTTCCCAGCCGCACTTTGTCCGACCAAGTCCTGACGCGAGAGGGCTCGCTCAAAGCGCTCAACTTCCTCCGTACGACCTTCGATTACTGGTACCAAAATTAAAATGGGCCGGCAACCAAGAAGCGGTGACAGTCCTTGGCTATCGGCCCATTCGATCCTGAATTGGATCGGAGGTGATGTCTACATCCTAGACTCCCTAACTCAGAAGTCAAGGACTCTTTCGTCTTATTTTATGAGTAGCTTGGCTGGAAGCAGCCTGAACTCGAGAAGTCTGTGCCAAGACAGCCCTGCTCCGCGTTGACAGGATACTTGTAAAATGTTAACTTCATGGGTTTTAAGCCCTCTTTCGCTCTAGACTAACATCAGCACCCAAATGGACGAGATACTGCGACAACTAGGCGGATTACTGCTCGGTTCTATACCCACCATCATCCTGGTGGTGCTGCTGTTCGCCATTTATAACGTGGTTGTCCACAAGCTTTTGGTCAAGATTCTGGCAGAGCGACACGCAAAAACCGAAGGCGCAATCGAGAAGGCGCGCGCGGAGATTGCGGCGGCCGAAGCGCGAACGGCAGTTTATGAGCAGCGCTTACGGGAAGCTCGCATGGCGCTGTTCAAGAGCCAGGAGTCGCGACGGCAGGCGGCATTACAAGCTCGCGCCGCAGCACTGGTGCAAGCACAGGCCCGGGCGCAGACCCAGTTAAAGCAGGCGCAAGCAGTCATCGAGCACGAAAAACAGGCGGTGCAGGCAGGCCTGCAGTCAGAAATCGGAAGGCTAGCCTCCGAGATCATTCGTACTGTGCTACGACCGGCAATGGCGCCAAGCCAGGCAGGGGGTCAATGATGCGACCTCGAGCGAGGATTCAGCGTGCGGCTGAGATATTAAGTCTTGCGCTTTTTATTTGCCTGCTGTTGCCGATTGCCACTCGCGCCCAGGATCAGCCTACTGGCTCCCCTAATCCAAATTCCTCCGCACGCCGGGAAAAACGTCATTCGGGCGGTGGCATAGGCTCCCAACTCGCACACGAAACTCGGGAGGCCGCAGGCGAGGATGATCAGGACCAGTTCAAGAGGTCGACCTCAGTGAGCTGGTTGGCGGGAAAGACAGGCCTTAGCTTGGACCAGACTTACTGGCTAAGCATTCTGCTGAATTTTGCGGTGGTGGCGGGTTTGCTCATCTGGCTGTCCAAGAAAAACCTGCCTGGGCTTTTTCGCAACCGAACGACCTCCATCCAGAAGGCGATGCAGGAGGCGCAACGGGCGAGCGAAGAAGCCAACCGGCGGTTGGCAGATATCGAAGCCCGGCTTTCCCAACTGGGAGTCGAGATCGAGAAGATGCGGGCGTCGGCAGAAGCGGGTGCGGCCGCCGAAGAGGCGCGGATAAAGGCCGCAGCAGAAGAAGACGCGCGCAAGATTGTGGAATCGGCCGAACGGGAGATCGCGGCAGCGGCTAAGTCTGCTCGCCGCGAACTCAAGGCGTACGCCGCCGATCTCGCCGTCTCGATGGCAATCACCCAGATTAAAGTGGATTCCGTTACCGATCAGGGATTGATACGCAACTTTGCCAACCAGCTCTCGCGGACCGAGCCTGACGGTGCCGGCCCGAACGGCGGGAAGGGCGGGCATTAGCGCATGGCTTCCGTCCCCGGCATCTATGCTCGTGCCCTCGCTGACGTGGTGTTTGATCAACGCCTGGACCCGAGCAAGACGCTGCAGCAAGCGCAATCTCTGGTCGAGCTGGTGGCTAACAGTCGCGTATTGAGGGAAGTCTGGGAAACACCTTCGATTCCGGCGGAGCAAAAACGAGGCGTGCTGGACGCCATCGCCGTCCGTGGTGGAATCTCGCGTCCGGTTCGGAACTTTATGGCCGTGCTCATCGATCACCGGCGAGTTCAGTTCCTGGGACCGATCGTGAAGGAATTCGAACATGAACTGGACCGGCGCCTGGGATTTGCCGAGGCGGAAATCATCAGTGCCCGTGAGCTGAGCGACACAGAGCGACGCGCGCTGGAAGCGCAAGTCGGAAAGCTTACCGGCAAAAAAGTGCGCGCCCGCTACTCTCGCGATGTGTCGGTTCTGGGCGGAGCTATGGTGAGAGTGGGCAGCACAATCTACGACGGCTCGGTGAAGGGACAGCTGGAGAGGATCAGAGAAGCTATTAGCTCTTAATGCCTTCTAGCTTGAGATCGAGATCCGTCTAACCGCAAAGAAGAACCGCAAAGAACGTGAGGGGCTAAAAGCTGGAAGCCAAGAGCTGAACTTATGGCGCAAATCAAAGCAGATGAGATCACGCAGTTGATCCGGCAACAAATCGAGAACTACGAGTCCAAGATTGCGGTGGATGAGGTGGGTACGGTCCTCACGCTCGGCGATGGGATTGCTCGCGTCTATGGCTTGGACAAGGTCATGGCTGGCGAACTGCTCTCTTTCCCGCACGATGTGGCCGGAATCGCCATGAACCTGGAAGAAGATCAGGTCGGCGTGGTGCTGCTCGGGGACTACACCGAGATCAAGGAAGGCGACGAGGTGAAGCGCACCGGGCGCATCATGAGTGTGCCCGTGGGGGACGCTCTGGTCGGGCGCGTCGTGAATTCGCTGGGCCAGCCGATTGACGACAAGGGACCCATTGCAACCGATAAGTTCATCGCACTGGAGCGTATAGCGCCTGGTGTGATCGACCGGCAACCAGTGCGCGAACCCATGGCTACTGGGTTAAAGGCCATCGACAGCATGATCCCGATCGGCCGCGGGCAGCGCGAACTCATCATTGGCGACCGCCAAACCGGTAAGACCGCCGTTGCACTGGATACGATCATCAATAACAAGGGTAACGATCTAATTTGCATTTACAACGCGGTCGGACAGAAGCGGTCTTCCATCGCGCAGGTGGTGAAGATCCTCGAAGACTACGGCGCCATGGACTACACCATCGTGGTAGCGGCTTCGGCGTCGGAGCCCGCGCCCATGCAATATATTTCGCCCTACGCCGCGTGCGCGATGGGCGAGTTTTTCCGCGATTCCAAGCGGCACGCGCTGGTGATCTATGACGATCTCTCGAAGCATGCCGCGTCGTATCGCGAGATTTCGCTTTTGCTGCGACGTCCCCCGGGGCGCGAGGCTTATCCAGGAGATGTTTTCTATCTTCACTCTCGTTTGCTAGAGCGTGGGGCCAAGCTGAGTGACAAAAACGGTGGCGGATCGCTCACTGCATTGCCGATTATTGAAACTCAAGCGGGAGACGTTTCCGCATACATTCCAACCAATGTTATTTCGATCACCGATGGCCAGATCTTTCTCGAGACCGACTTGTTCAATAGCGGTGTGCGGCCTGCGGTCAACGTGGGTATCTCGGTCAGCCGCGTGGGCGGCAGCGCCCAAATTAAGGCCATGCGGCAGGTGGCAGGAAGCATGAAGCTGGAACTGGCGCAGTATCGGGAACTGGCAGCATTTGCGCAGTTCGGCAGCGATCTCGACAAAGCCACGCAGGCGCAGCTTAATCGTGGGCAGCGGCTGGTCGAAGTTCTCAAGCAGAAGCAGTTCTCACCGCTGCCATTCTCGAAGCAGATTCTCATCATCTTTGCGGGCACCAGTGGGGCTTTTGATGATCTCCCGGTGGACCAGGTGCGCGATTTTGAGGCTGAGCTTTACAAGTTTACGGATGCCACCAATCCCGGCCTGCTGCGCACGATCATGGAGAAAAAGGTTCTCGATGACAACTTGAAGGCTGAGATGAGCAAGGTCATCAAACAATGTAAAGAAGCATTTGTGGCGGAGCGACAGACAGTGGCGAAGTAGCTTCTAGCTACTGGCTTCTAGCTTGGAGCCAATGAAGCTGAGAGCCTTTAACGGCAAAGGTCGCAAAGAAGCGCGCAAAGACCACAAAGGAAGGCTAGGAGCGGAAGGCTAGCAGCTAGAAGCCAGCAGTTAGAAGCCAGCAGCTAGAAGCTAACGATGGCAAACATTCTCGATATTCGGCGGCGCATTCGCAGCGTGACTAACACGCGGCAGATCACCAAGGCCATGAAGATGGTCTCCGCCGCGAAATTGCGCCGGGCGCAAGAGAAAGCCTTGGCGGCGCGTCCGTATGCCCAGATGTTGACCAATGTGCTCAAATCGCTGGTTT